>JANOIK010000116.1:0-2540 GCA_031407585.1 Planctomycetota bacterium
TCTGCGATCGCTGCGGCGTGAAGGTCACGCACAGCCGCGTGCGCCGCAAGCGCATGGGCCACATCGAGCTGGCCGCCCCGATCGTGCACATCTGGTTCTTCAAGGCCATGCCCAGCCGCTTGGGCAGCCTGCTGGCGATGAAGACCACGAGCCTGGAGAAGGTCATCTACTTCCAGGACTACGTGGTGATCGACCCCAAGGAAACCACGCTTAAGGCGCAGCAGCTTCTCACCGAGGAGGAGTTTCGCGCCGCCCGCGAGCAGTTCGGCGAAGGCGGCTTCGAAGCCGACATGGGCGCCGAGGCCATCCGCAAGCAGCTCCAGGCGCTCGACCTGGTGAAGCTCAGCGAGCAGCTCCGCATCGATCTCCGCGACACGGGCTCGAAGCAAAAGGCCAAGGACCTGATCAACCGCTTGAAGACGGTCGAGTCGATCCGCGACTCGGACAACAAGCCCGAGTGGATGGTGCTGGACGTGATCCCCGTGATCCCGCCGGACCTGCGTCCGCTGGTGCTGCTCGACAGCGGCAACTTCGCCACGAGCGATTTGAACGACCTCTACCGCCGCATCATCAATCGCAACAACCGGCTGAAGAAACTGGTCGACCTCAACGCCCCCGAGGTCATCATCCGCAACGAGAAGCGGATGCTGCAGCAGTCGGTCGACGCGCTGTTCGACAACAACCGCTGCAAGCGCCCCGTGCTCGGCAGCTCGAATCGCCCGCTGAAGTCGCTCACCGACATGATCAAGGGCAAGCAGGGTCGGTTCCGCGAGAACCTGCTCGGCAAGCGCGTCGACTACTCGGCTCGCTCTGTGATCGTCGTCGGCCCGCGGCTGAAGCTGCACCAGTGCGGCCTGCCGAAGAAGATCGCGCTCGAGCTCTACCAGCCGTTCATCATTCGCCGGCTGAAGGAGCTGGGCCACGCCGACACGATTAAGTCGGCCAAGAAGATGCTGGAGCGCAAGGACGACGAGGTGTGGGATATCCTCGAAGAGGTCATCCGCAACCACCCCGTGCTGCTCAATCGCGCTCCGACGCTGCACCGCATGGGCATCCAGGCGTTCGAGCCGATCCTGGTCGAAGGCAACGCGATCCAGCTTCATCCGCTGGTGTGCAAGGGCTTCAACGCCGACTTCGACGGCGACCAGATGGCGGTGCACTTGCCGCTGTCGATCGAGGCCCAGGTCGAGGCTCACACACTGATGATGTCGACGCACAACATCTTTAGTCCGTCGAACGGCGCCCCGATTATCAGCCCGTCGCAAGACATCGTGATGGGTTGCTACTACCTGACGATGGGCGTGCCCGAGGCCAAGGGCGACGGCATGATCTTCAGCTCGATGAACGAAGTCGAGACCGCCTACGCCGCCGGCAAGGTGGGCACGCACGCTCGCATCAAGGTCCGCCTGCCCAAGGACCGCTGCATGCGCGAGGATCTCGGCAAGAAGGGCGCCTACGGAAAGCGCGTCGACACGACCGTCGGCCGCGTCGTGTTCAACCAAATCCTGCCCCAGGGCATGCCGTTCTACAACATCGCCATGCGGTCGAGCGAGCTCGCCCGCGTGATTAGCGACAGCTACGAAATGCTAGGCCGGCGCCAAACGATCGAGCTGCTCGACGACATGAACCAGCTCGGCTTCCGTCAGAGCACGCTCAGCGGTCTGTCGTTCGCCACCGACGACCTGATCACGCCCGACTCGAAGGGCAAGATCATCGGCGAGGCCGAGAAGCTGGTCATGAAGTTCAACAAGCTGTTCCAGCGCGGCGTGATCACCGACATGGAGCGCTACAACTCCGTGCTCGACGCCTGGACGCACGCTCGCGAGCAGATCACCACCGAAATGATGGCCGGGCTCGAGACCGACTTCCGCACCGGCGGCTATGTGAACCCCATCTTCCTGATGGCTCACTCCGGCGCCCGCGGCGGCGTCGAGCAGATGCGGCAGCTCGGCGGCATGCGCGGGCTCATGGCCAAGCCGTCCGGCAAGATCATCGAGACTCCCATCAAGGCCAACTTCCGCGAAGGCCTCACCGTGCTCGAGTACTTCTCCAGCACGCACGGCGCCCGCAAGGGTCTGGCCGACACGGCCCTCAAGACGGCCGACTCGGGGTACCTCACCCGCAAGCTGGCCGACGTGGCCCAGAACGTGGTGATCACGCTCGACGACTGCGGCACCACCCAGGGTATCACCAAGGGGACGATCTATCGCGGCGAGAAGGTCGAAGTAAACCTGGCCGACTCGATCAAGGGTCGCGTCAGCCGGGCGAACATCGTCAACCCGATCACCGACGAGGTGGTCGTCCACGAGAACGAGCTGATCACTTCCGAGATCGGTCGCAAGATTGAGCAGATGGGCCTGGAGAAAATCCAAGTCCGCAGCCCGATGACCTGCGACGCCACGCTCGGCGTGTGCCGCAAGTGCTACGGCATGGATCTCTCGACCGGCTCGATGGTCGAAGAGGGCATGGCCGTCGGCATCATCGCGGCCCAATCGATCGGCGAGCCCGGCACGCAGCTCACCATGCGGACGTTCCACATC
>JANOIK010000119.1:0-2688 GCA_031407585.1 Planctomycetota bacterium
CCGGCTCGCTGACGCTTGCCGACGGCCGCGTCGAGGATCCGCGCCTGCCCGCGCCGCTCACCGAGCTGGCCGGCACGCTGGTGATCGACGGCGACAAGCAGTCGGTGCAGGAGCTGCACGGCCGCTGCGGCGTCGCGACGGTTGCCGCGTCGGTCAATCGCACGGGCTGGGGGTTGCGGTCGCCGATTGCGTTAAACGCCCGCGCCGTCAACGTGACGCTCGACAACCCGCTGTACCGCTCTCTCTCGCGCGCTAACGCCGAAGGCCTCGCTGTGGCCGGGGTCCTGCGAGAGCAGTGGGACAAGTTCCGCCCCGCCGGCATCGTGGACGCCACGCTGCAGGCCCGGTTCGATGGCGAGAAGTGGATCCCCGAAGCAGCGCTCAGCGGGCGCGGGCTGTCGTTCGAGTCGGAGAAATTTCCGTACCGCCTCACCGACGGGTCGGGCACGATTCGCTGCCTGGCGGCCACCGAAGAAACGCCAAACTCACCGGGTCTGCCGAAGCGGGTCGAGATCGACATCATCGGCCACAGCCGTCAGACGCCGCTGCACATCGAGGGGCAGGTCTTCGACCCCAAGCCCGAGGCGGCGGGTTGGGTGCGCATCACGGGCGAGAATCTCGAGATCGATCAGGGGATGCTGAGCGCGATCCCCAACGCCCAGTGTCGCGCGGTGATTGGCCAGCTTCATCCTGCAGGGCGGTTCAACGTGGCGTGGCAGTTGGAGCGGCCCGCGCCAGGCGCCGAGCCGCGCACGGGATTGGAGCTCGATCTCACCGACGTGCGCATCAACTACGAGAAGTTCCCGTACCCGCTGCGCAACATTCGCGGGCGAATCAGCGCGCAGGGGAACCAGTGGACGTTCGGCGAACTGGTGTCAGGCGGTCGCCGCACGATTCGCGGCGGTGGTCACCTGCTGCCGATGACTGCCGGCGGCGTCGAGCTTTCGCTGTGGTTCAAAGGCGAGCAGGTGCCGCTCGACGCCGAGCTTTACGACGCACTGGCGCCGACCAGCGACGGGGACGCGCACACGGCGTCGACGGCGCCCAGTGGCGTGCAGCGCGCGTGGACCGAGCTCAACCCGCGCGGCCAGATCGATCTCGACGTCACGGTGCTCTACCACACCGGCGAAACCGAGCCGAAGATCGGCGTCGAAATCCGCCCGCGGGAGTCGACGCAAATGAAGCCGACGTTCTTCCCGTATCTCATGGAGCAGGTGTCGGGCACGATCCGCTACGACGATGGTCACATCGAGCTCATGGGGATGCGCGCGCACAATGGCCCGACGACGATCACGACCAACGGCAACGGCGACTTCATGCCTGAGGGGAATTGGAAGGTCCAACTCACGGGTCTCGCCGCAGACAATGTGACCGTGGGTCCGGAGCTGACCTCCGCGCTGCGGGGGCAACTGGGCAAGACGCTCGATCGGTTGAAGCCCTCGGGCAATTTCACCGTGCATAACGGCGAGCTCACCTTCACGAAGAGCGCGAGCGAGATCGCCCCGCTGGAGACGAAGTGGGACATCCAAATCGACTGCCACCAGACCGACCTGCAGTGTGGGATCGACCTTAAGTATATCGACGGCTCGGTGCGGCTCGTGGGGAGCAGCGACGGCGTTCGCAGTTCCAGCGCCGGCGAGCTGGCGCTCGAAAGCGTGACGTTCCAGAACGTGCAGTTCACCGGCGTGACCGGACCGTTGTGGGTCGACGAAAGCCAATGCCTGCTCGGCAAGCACGCCACCGACAAGCAGCGGCAACAGGCGCGGCCCCTCGCAGGGCGCGTGTACGACGGCGCCTTTAACGCCAACGCCTACGTGACGTTCGACAACCTGCCACTGTACCAGGCGGAGGTGCACCTCGTGGGCGCCGACCTGCGGCGGCTGGTGGTCGAGCGCTTTGGCGGGCAGCGGACCTTCACGGGCAAGATCGACGCCGACATGGTCATCGGCGGCAGCGGCTACAAGCTGGAGTCGCTCGACGGCGAGGGCGACGTCCACATCCGCGACGCCGATCTCTACGAGCTTTCGCTGCTGGCAAGCTTGCTCAAGATGGTGCGCACCGGCGCCGCCAACAAGACGGCGTTCACCAAGAGCGACATCGCGTTCCGGCTCAAAGGGAAGAACATCCTGCTCGACCAGATCGACTTCATCGGCGACGTCGTCAATCTCAACGGCCAAGGCGAGACCGACTTCGACCAAAACCTGACGCTCGTCTTTACGGCGGAGGTGGCGCGGAATGAGTATCAGATCCCCTTCGTGAAGAACCTGGTCCAGCAGACGAACCAACAGATTTTGCAGATGTACGTTAATGGCACGCTCTCGGAGCCGCAGGTGACGACTGAGGCGTTTCCGGGGATTGCTCAGATGTGGAAGCAGTTGGGGTCGGATATTCGGCATCCGATCGAGGCGGCCGAGCAACGCAACGAGCAACGGCGGCGTCTGGCGGCGCAACAGCAGCAGAATCGGTAAGGAGTGATTGGGCGCGCCGATGCCGTTAGGCTTGCGACGGAGGGGATCGACCGCGGTTAAATAGGCAGCGCAAAAGAGTAATGGCCAAGTGAGAACTTGAGTCCGTGGGGGGCTTGGAGGAACACGATCATGAACGTGGGCATCACGACAGGAGCGTTGGCCAGCGCAGCAGGGGCGCCGTTGTCTCAGACCGCCGGCGCTGAGACCGAGCGATCGCAGA
>JANOIK010000138.1:0-1862 GCA_031407585.1 Planctomycetota bacterium
GCACTTTTCTCGACTTCTCATTCTCTCGTGCCACGGAGCGTGGACATGAACCGGCGACTTCTGCGCGGCGCACCTTCCGCGCGCGCTTTCACGCTTGTCGAACTGCTCGTCGCACTGCTGCTGCCCGCCATTCAGGCGGCACGCGAAGCGGCCCGGCGCGCCCAGTGCCAGAACAGCCTCAAGCAAGTCGGGCTCGCGATACTGAACTTCGACTCCTCGAAAGGTCGCTTTCCGCCCGGCAGCACGACCAACGGCGTCCTCATCCAAGATCGCCTCTCCAGCACGTGGACGGTGGATATTCTCCCATTCCTCGAGCAGCGCGCCCTCTACGCTCTCTGGGATCCCAAGGTCGACTTCTCCGTGGACACGTCTCCCGGCGGCGGCCGCAACAAGAAGCTCCGCGAGACGTTCCTGTCGTCGTACATCTGCCCCACGGACATTGAAACCAATCAATTGTTTCAACCAGAAACTGGGCAGGGCGTGAACATCAACTGGGCGCCTGGTTCCTATCGAGGAGTCTCAGGCGTCCGATTTATCCGAACGATCACCATCAACCAGGATGGAGCCTACTTTTGGGACAATCCGCAATCCAACAGTGCGAATGCAGAACCGGCGCTGCCATCCATTACGCGCGGTCCGCTTCACGCCACCTTAAATCCCCCGGCAGCAACAGCCGGGCTTCGCAAGCTCCCCCCGGTCTCGATCAGGGAAATCACTGACGGAACATCCAATACGCTGCTGGTGGGCGAATACCACACGCCGTCTCCGAATCAAACAGTGAGTCGCCGCACCATGTGGGCATACGCCTACACCTCGTACAACCAGTCGAGCATGATTGATGATTCGAACATGCTAATTCCCGACTTCGAGCACTGCCTCGCGCCGCGCCCGCCATTACCGCTCCCCGACGCCAATGAATGCAAACGCGCCTGGGGGAGCCTGCATAGCGGAGACATTATTCAGTTCGTGCGCTGCGACGGCTCGATGACCGACATTAGCACCAACATCGATCTGGCGATCTTCTGCGCCATGGGAACTATCCAAGCCGAAGATCCGCGATAGTTATGAAGTTCCGGTTTTCATTTGGTCGATTCAGCTCTCTTCTAATGCCCAAGTTTATCATTGCGGCGCTGTTGGCGATCGTTGCTTTCTGCCCGGGCTGTGGCTCCAGCGAACATTCACTCGCGCCGGTCTCGGGCGTCATTACGCTCGACGGGGCCCCCCTGGCCCAAGTGGGGATTTCGTTCCAGCCCATGGGCAGCCAGGAGAATCCGAATCCGGGACCCGGCTCTGGTGGTCAAACAGACGCAACGGGGCGATTTGAGCTGACGACCATGCAAGGCGATTCCGGAGCTGTGATCGGGAAGCACCGGGTTGTGATCGCCTCGCCGCGGCCTCCCCAAGACCGCGCAAACGACTCCGGATTCCAGCCTGTCTTCAAAGATCCCATCCCCGCGCGCTACAATGACAACTCGGAGCTCACCTACGAAGTGCCCGCCGACGGAACCGCGGGCGCGGATTTCAAGCTCACGACAACACCGTGAGGCCGGGCCCCGCGCCCGCTCCAGAAACCGGGGACTAGCGCCCCGCGGCTGATCAGCCGGCACGCGCTAGCGCGCTGGTTTCTTCGCTTCGCTTACCCGCCGCCGCCGCCGCACCAGCGCCGCCGCCCCGATCAGCACCAGCGTCGCTCCCCCCGGCTCCGGCGCCGTCACCGGCCGAAAATTGTTGAACGCCAAGCCGATGCCCGCGGGCTTCGTGCCGGTGAACGTCACCACGATGTGGTCGATGCCCGCCGACAGCCCGCTGAACGCGAACGTCCACGGCTGGCCGTCGAGCGGCGCGATCGGCGTCGCCAGCGT
>JANOIK010000139.1:0-4349 GCA_031407585.1 Planctomycetota bacterium
GAGCCTCGAGAAAACCAGTCTCACACCCGTCAATTTTGTCGCTCACGCGGCCAGAGTGCAGCCACCTCAAGAAGGGAGTGAGAAGTCTCCGCTCCAACCACGGACCACCACCCGCTCACAACCCAATCAGACAGTGATCCAGCATCTCCGCCGCCGGCGCCACGTAGCCCGTGTAGAACGGACCGAACTCGGCGTACCGTGCGCTCGCTTCGTCGAACCGCATCCCGTAGACGATGTCCTTGAGATACTCGGGGTTCGCGGCCCACAGCGTCACGCCCCATTCCCAATCCTCGAGACCCAGCCCCACGGTGATGAGCTGCGACACCTTGCCCGCGAACGCCATCCCGCTCTTGGCGTGCTCCGCCATCATGCTGCTGCGCGCGTCTTTGGGCAGCAGAAACCAGTTCTCGCCCACCTTCCGCTTCTTGTTCATCGGGTAGAAGCACGCGTTGGGGTACGCCGGGAACTCGGGCGTGAGCCGCTGCTTGTTCATCCCCGCGAGCCGATCCGTGTACGCCTTCACCTTCGTCGCGAACGTGGGGCTCCCCTCGGTCTCACCTTCGTGAACCAGCCGCGCGGCGTACTGCTCCGGCGTGAAGACGTACTCGCTGATCTCGGTCTGCGAGACGAACGAGTAGGTCGGCGTGAGCGCGGCCCCAAGCGGCGAAGCCATGAGCCGCTGGTGAACGCGATCGACTACGAGCGGATCGGGGTCGAGCAGCATCACGCCAAAGTCGGCCTTCGCCCCGGCGACGATCCAGCACTGCGTGCGCAGCGCCGCGCCCTCACGGGCAGGATCGAGCGCGGCAACCACGGCGGCGCGACCCGCCGCCAGGCGCGCCGGGTCCATCGAGGCGAGCGCGGCGCGATTCCAACTGTAAAAGTAGTGCGTACAGTGCCAACCGCCGTTCGTCGGCGTGCGAGAAATCGGCGCGGGAGCGGACGGCTGAAAAGCGGGACGATTCATAGCGAGAGGTGCGGAGTGACAATACACGGCGAAGGACGTCTAGATCAACTCGCATGGTATCAGAATCGTCTCCAGAGGGTGAGGGGCGAACAATTAATCCTGGCCTTGAGGGTCGCCTTCAGTTCGGAGCGGCTCAAGCTCGACCCAGAGTTCCGTGTAAAGGTCACGCAGCGAAGCGTCGATGCGATCGCGGAACTCGAGCGGAAGTTTCAAGACTCGAATCAACTCTTGAGCGTCACCGATATCCTTGCGGCGGCCTACGCCGCGGCTGGACGCCAATTTGAGTTCCATGAGGTGCTCCAAGTTGAGCACCTTCACGCCCTCCCGCACCTCGAAAACCTTTGCGGGATCAGGAAAGGCGACGGGCCCCGGCTTGCCGTCACCTGGAAATTGACCCGTGATCAGGAATTCGATTCGGACGCGCGTGTCGGCGTCTCGAAGATTCTTGCTCTTTTCAAATGGGCGAATGAACCCACGACCCTCAACTTCTTCGTGAATTCTTTGGAGCCCCTCTCGCGTGACCAGAATGTCGACGTCTTCCGTAAAACGCCGGAACCCGTGCATGTACATCGCCATCCCGCCGACAACTGCGTAGTCGATTCCGAGCTCGTCGAGTCGCTGAGCAATGCGATTCAGCGTCTTATGGACCGCGCTCTCTCCCTCGAAATGCATACTTCCCTGGCGAAGCGCCCAGTCCAAGTTCTGATTGAGTTGGTCTTCGTACGTCTGCATAGCGTCCATTCTAACTCAGAGGGAATCTACCGTCGCGCAGAAATCATCAATCAACCGGCCCACAACCTCGTGCGTCAGCACGGCCGGCACGCGGGTGCGCGGTTGGCCGGGGAGCTTCTCGAACCGGCAAAGCGCGATCGAGCCGCCGCGTCGCAGCAGCAGCTCGTAGTAGCGGCGGCCGTTGTCGTCCTTCTGCGGCGGGTTGCTCCGCATCTGCACGCTGCAGCCTTGGGCGTCCAGCTCGATCGGCGCGATCGGCTCCAGCAGGTAGTTCACGCGCTTGGCCAGGTCCGCGCTCGCGGCCTGCAGCTCGAACGCGGTCGCGCTCGCCAGCTCGGGCGTCTCCAGCACCAGGTCGATCACCGTGACGGCCAGCGGATCGCACTCGTCGGCGTTGCATCGCACCGAGCGCTGACCGTCCGCGACCAAAAGAGACTGGTGCCGCTGACCGATCGCGGCCTTGAGCGAGCCCAGCAGTTTCGCGGAAAGCGTCATATGGGGATCGACTCGGCAAACTCGAGCGACGCGGCGTCGCCCTTGTGCGTTTTGTGGCTTTTACCGTCGAACGACAGGACCGTGCTATGACCTTCAAGCACCGTTTCGATGTGCACCGGCCGGCTCCACAACCGCTGCAGGTTCTGGAGCGTGTCGGCCGCGTCTTCGAGCTGCAGCTCGACGCCCGAGAAGTCGTGCTTCAGGTACAGCTCGCCGCGGTTCAGGTAGTTACCGTCGACTACGGAGATAATCGGCCGGCCGCGATTGGTGAGGCTTTGCAGCAACTGCTGCTTCACCTTGGGAAACTCGCGGCTCTCGATTTCGTAGGACTCGCTCGTGGCGTTGTAGCCGAAGCGAAACAGCTTGTGCTGCCGCACGAAGTCGAGCGTGAGGAATTCGTCGATGAAGGTGAGGTCGTTGTGGATCCGCCGAACCTCGAAGATCTTCTCGCGACCGAGGCCGGCCGAGGTATTCCAACGGCGGCGTGTGGCGTCGTCATCGCACTCGTCGTATTCGCGGCCGAAGGCGCCGCGGTTCCAGCGATCCTCGATATCGCGGAACAGCTCGATGCCCACCTTGTAGGGGTTGAGCTGCGTGGGCGAGCTGGCCATCGTGCCGCTGTGATGGTCGGCGTAGTTGACGATGTCGGCGGCCGTGACGCCGTCGCGGATCATGATGGTCGAGTGCCAGTAGCTGGCCCAACCTTCGTTCATGATTTTCGTTTGGCCCTGCGGGGCAAAGTAGTACGCCTCGTCGCGAATGACCGAGAGCACGTCCACCTGCCACTGGGACAGCGGCGCGTGCTCGAGCAGGAACTGCAGAACGTCCCGCTCGGGCCGTTCCGGAATGCGGCGTTTTTCGGCTTTTTCGTCCTCGCTCTCGACCTTCGGCAACATCGCCGCTCGCGGATTCACGAACGAATCCATGTAGGATTTCGCCTGAAACCGCGCGGGCTTGTTTTTGTCTTCGTCTTTTTTCTTGTCGCCGCTAAAGTCGTAATGATCGGTCTTCTCGCGACGGCGGATAAACGGCGCGTAGACGTCGATCAGGTCCTCGACGCTCAAGCAAGCGTCCATGAACTCCTCGACTTCCTCGACGCCGACCTCGTCCATCAGCCGGCGAATCCGCGTGCCGTGGTTCGCCATCTCGTCCATCATCTTCCGGCTGGTGTGGGCGAACCAGTTGTTGCACTTGAAGAAGTCGCAGTGCCCGTAGACGTGGGCCATCACGAGCTTCTGGTCGATGAGCTCGTTCTGCCGCATGAGATAGGCGTAGCACGGATTGTTGTTGATCACCATCTCGTAGATTTTCTGCAACCCGTAGCTGTAGCCCTTGTTGAGCTCTTCAAACTCCATGCCGAACCGCCAGTGCGGATACCGCGTGGGAAACCCGCCGCGCGCGGCAATGGCGTTGAGCTGGTGCGAGTCGATGAGCTCGAAGATCGTGGGGTAGAAGTCGAGCCCATAGCGGCGCGCATGCGCTTCGATCTCGACCTGCAGATCGGCAAGTTCGGGCGTCAGGTTGGATGTGGGCGCGTGGGTCATGGCTCGATTCGGATTAACCACCAAGGCACGAAGACACCAAGGAAACAAGAAAGACGTAAACTGCGAATCAAGCGAATTTTCGCGAATGGACTTCTATTAAGCTTTCTCCTTTTCCTGATTCGCGCCGATTCGCGTGATTCGCGGTCAAATCCCCTTCCCCCCTTGGTGTCTTCGTGTCTTGGTGGTTCACTTCATTTTCCCTTTCCAAGAAACGTGCGAATTGACTCGTAGATTGCATCTTTGTCAGCAATCTCTGAAACGACAAGTTTTTCGTGGTCGCCGTACTCCTTCTCCAGCGCGTCGATGAAGTCGCCGCTGCCGTAGGGGCTCTCGACCTGGCCGTAGCAGAACAGGTTCACCTTGGGCAGCAGGCCTTCGCCCAGCACTTCGAACGCACGGCGGTTGTCGTCGCCCCAGTTGTCGCCGTCGGAAAACTGAAACACGTACAGATTCCAGTCGTCCACCGGGAACGACCGGTCGATTAGCTCGGCCGCGGCCTTGTAGGCGCTAGAAATGCGCGTGCCGCCGCTTTCGCGGGTGTGGTAGAAGGTGTGCTCGTCGACTTCCTTCGCCACCGCGTCGTGGATGATGTACCGCTTCTCGATGCCGCG
>JANOIK010000180.1:0-2625 GCA_031407585.1 Planctomycetota bacterium
TCTGGGCATGGCGGCTCCGGCGAAATCGTTGCTACAGAGAAGACACCGCCCGCGGGGCGATCCTCCCACGATAGCCGGAAATTCTGGCGATCGCATCCGCCGGACGGCCGCGAGCCCCTGGCCGTCGCGGTGTCCGTCCGCCACAATTCCCGCTATGAAAACCGACCCGCTTTCCGAACCCATGGCCGTGATCTTCGACGTCGACGGCGTGCTCACCGATTCCTACGCCCCGCATTTCCTGAGCTGGCAGCGAATGTTCGGCGAGCTCGATCGCAGCTTCACCGAGGACCAGTTCCGCGCGACCTTCGGCCGCACCAACCGCGACATCTTCGGTGAGTTGTACGAAGGCAGCCTCGCCGAGGAGCAGCTTCGCGCCTGGGGCGATCGCAAGGAAGTGCTCTACCGCGAGATCATTGCCGAGAAGTTCACCGCGATGCCGGGAGCGGTCGAATTGATCGATGCACTCGTCGATGAGGGCATCAAGGTGGGCGTCGGCTCCTCGGGCCCGCCGGAGAACATTCGCGTGACGCTGGAGAAGCTTGAGCGCGCCCACCGCGTCGGGGCCGTGGTGACGGCGGTCGACGTGACGCGCGGCAAACCTGACCCGCAAGTGTTTCTCATCGCGGCCGAGCGGCTGGGCGTGCCGCCGGCGCGGTGCGCGGTGGTCGAGGACGCCGTGCAGGGCGTGGAAGCCGCCAGCCGGGCAGGCATGACGAGCATCGGGCTCACGAGCACGACGACGCGGGAGAAGCTGTCGCACGCGACGCTCGTGGTGGATCGGCTCGAGGAGTTGTCGCCAGCTCGAATTCGATCACTCATCGAACGCGGTTAAGCCTCGATATCCCCGAATTCAAGATTGGCCTGTGCAAGGTGGCGCGTACGCAAGACGATAACTTGGTTACCCGCGATCTTAAAAATGGCACGATGCGAAGGTCCGCGGCCCAAGCCGAACGTAAGTTGACGAACATCGAATGTCCATTGGCCGTTCTCGCTCGCGAACTGGCATCTCTCGGGATGCTGACACAGCGCCTTAATGGCTTTCGAAAATCCCGCGTGCCACCGAGCCGCCTGCTGGGCAGAACGATGTTCAGCCCACCAATCGTGCTGCTGCTCCAGGTCCCGTTCAGCCGGTCCCGAAATGACAACGAAGTACATCACAAGTCCAAGGGGATGTTTTTCCTCGCTCGAAATTCGCGGTCAAATTCGTCGAAGGACCGCACTTCCCCGCGCTCGACCGCGTCGATCCCCTCCTGAATGGCAGCGATTTCCCCATCCCGCGACTTGAGTGCAGAGAGCGCGGTTCTTAACACATGCTCCATGTCCGAATAGCTCCCTTGTCCTATGCGGAGAGAGAATTCTTGCTCAAGATCTGCAGGCAATTGATATGACACGGTTGATCCTCCTGCTGCATTCTAGTTCGCAAGCGCTAGTCGATCAAAACTAAGTCCAAATCACCCCTCCGCCGGCGTCAGGCCCAGGACGATGTCGAACTTCGCCTGCAGCTCGGCCGCCGTCGCGGCCGGCCGCGACGCAGCCAGCGGGGCGAACTCGATCGTCACCGATTCGCGCTGCCGCGGGTCGCGAATGCTTTGGTACAGGCCGTCGCGCGCGTTGCCCTCGTGGCCGGCGACGAACATCTGCGTCGTGAGCACGCGCTTGCCGCCTTGATTGATCGCGAAATGAATGTGCGGCGTCCGGCCCGGATACGGCACGGGCTTCACGGTGCGGAAGTAGTACTCGCCGGTCGGGCCGGTCAGGAACCGGCCGTAGCCTTGGAAGTTGGCGTCGCGCCGCTCGCCGGCGCTCCCCGAATGCAGGTACACGCCGTTGCCGTCGACTTGCCAGATTTCGACGACCGCTCCGCGCAGCGGCTCGCCGCTCGCATCGAGCACGCGGCCCGTGAGATGCGTGATCTCCCCGACGGCCTGCGCGGCGCCGTCGTTGATCAGCAGCAGGTCGTTGTCGGTGTCCAGCGGCAGGTGGTCGGGATAGAACGGCCCCTCGGTTGAGCTGGGCGTGAGCGTCAGCGCCTCGGCGAGCGCTCTCGAAGTTGCCAGTGCTGTGGCGCCCAGCGCCAATCCGCGAACGAAACCGCGACGCGAAAATGCTTCCGAGTGAAACGGGTTCATGGCGTGTTCCCTGGGAGACGAGTGGGCCGACCGGTGCAGTCTACCGCCGGCGCGTGGCGGCGTACAACACGAGGCCGATCGCCAGCGGCGCCGCCGCGACGGCCGCGAGCCCTCCCGCGTAAATCACGCTGCTGCGGAGCATAAACAGGCACGTGGCGACGAACGCCAGCGGCGTGAGCGGATAGAGCGGGACCGGGAACGGTCGCGGGCGCTCGGGATCGCGGACCCGAAGCACGATGACGGCGATGCCGACGGCCGCAAAAAAGGCCCAGAACACGGGCGACGTCGCGGCGACCAGCGCGTCGAAGCCGCCGCCGAAATGCTGCCAGTCGACGCCCGAGCCGCCGCAGGTACGGATCAGCGCATCGATCGTGCGTTGGCCGGCGTCCGTCCCCACACCGAACACCGCGGCGAGCGTTGCAATGGCTTGAGCGGCGAGCGCTGGCCGCGGCGTTCCGCGGCCGGGCTGCCAACCGCCGAGCCATGCCAGGCTGCG
>JANOIK010000181.1:0-2688 GCA_031407585.1 Planctomycetota bacterium
GTCGCGGCGTCCCCCGCGCTGGTCAGCGGCGCCGTCGAACGGCTTCGCCTGCTGGGTTTCCTTGAGTGCCGGTCGAACGCCGCCGATCGCCGCCGGCAGCTCTGGCGCCTCACCCCGGCAGGCGCAGGTCAGGTTCGCTCGATCGTCGGCTCCGTCGAAGCTCAGTCCTCCCCACGGAGGGCCGCGGCATGAAGAACGCTCGCCTAGTGCTACTTGCCCTGCTTGCCGCGACCGCCGGCTGCAACCGCACCTTTTACCGCAACCAGGCCGACGCGGATGCGTACTGCCTGATCGACCCTAAGGCGTCGGTCGTCGGCGCCGACACGTCGACTTACCGCATCGAGGTCGACCCGCGTTCGCGCATGTTCGATGGCAACGACCCCGACGCCGAGCCGCAACCGCCCGACGATCCGGTGTCGCACCGTTATATGGAGGTGGTCGATCGCAAGAAGGGCTCGAAGCTGTGGAACAAGCTGCCGCGCACGGCGTTCGTCGAGAACCCCTCGTGGCAGCAGCACCTGCCGCGCAACGAGCGCGGCGAAGTGTTGCTCGATATGCGCGGGGCTGTGGAGCTGGCGCTGCTCGAGTCGCCGACCTACCAAAATCAACTTGAGAACCTTTACCTCTCGGCGCTCGACGTGAGCTTCGAGCGGTTCCGGTTCGACACGCAATTTTTCGGCGGGTCCGAGGTGTTCCTCACCGCCGACGGCAAGGATCGCAATGGCACGGGCAACTCGTCGACGACGTTCCAGATGTCGCCGCTGCGGCCGGGCAATCGGCTGCAGGCGCGGCGGCTTACCGCGACCGGCGGCGAGCTGGTCGTCGGCGCCGCGAACTCACTGGTGTGGCAGTTCGCCGGGCCGAACGACTACACGAGCACGACGCTGTTTGACTTCGCGTTCCTGCAACCGCTGCTACGCGGCGGCGGCCGCACGCAGGTGCTCGAGCGGCTGACGATCGCCGAGCGGTCGCTGCTGGGCAACGTGCGGCAGATGGAGCACTACCGCCGCGGGTTCTACCTGAGCATCGTCAACGGCCGCGACGCCGGCAACGGTCCGTCGCGCCGCGGCGGGTTCTTCGGCGGCAGCGGCCTTGAGGGCTTCGCGGGCGTCGGCGGCGGCGGCTTCGGAGCGGTCGGCGCCTTCGGGCAGTTCGGCGGCTTTTTCGGCGGCTTCGGCGGCGGCGGCGGAGTCGGCGGCGGCTTCACCGGCGGCGCGGGCGCGCAAGGAGCGGGAGGATACATCGGCCTCTTGCAGAACCAGCAGCAGATTCGCAACCAACGCTCGAACGTCGCCGCCCTGCGCGACAGCTACGAGCAACTGCAAGCGTCCTACGACGCGGGCCGGCTCGACCGCTTTCAGGTCGACCTCGCGCGGCAGGCGCTCTACAACGCGCAGAGCCAACTGCTAACCGCGGACGCGACCTACCAGACGACGCTCGACAACTTCAAGATCACGCTCGGCCTCCCGCCGGAGTTGCCGGTGAGCATCGAGGATCCGTATCTCGACCGGTTCAACCTGCTCGATCCCGAACTGGAAGCGGTCGAAGAGCAGGTCAGCGGGACGCTGCAGCGGCTGCGCGGCCTGCGTGAGGCGATGCAAGACGCGCAAGAGCAGGGCGGGGCGCCGGACCCCGCGCTGAACGATGAGGTCGATCGGCTGCTCGCCGAATGCGTGGAGCTGCAGGCAGTCGTTGAGCCACGGATCGCCGCGGTGCGCGAGGACCTGGCGAAGTTGGACGCGGCATTGCCGGCGCGGCGCGAGCAGCTCGCGCGGCTCGTCGATCGCCCCGAGGTGCAGGCCGCGGAAGTCGACTCGCGGCTGTTCGATCCGGCGCAGCTCGAAGCCCGCGTCGCCCAGCGCCGCACGGAGTTCGAAGACCGAGCCCGCGAGCTGGAAGCCATTTGGACGCGGCTGGCCGAGCTCGACCAGAATCACCAACAGGACCTCGCCGCTGCGCTCCCCGCGGTCATCGAGACGATGGCGGACCTCTCCGGCCGTTTGCTCGAGCTCTCGCTGGTGCAGGCCGGGGCGCGGCTCGAGGCGATCAGCTTCGACCCCGTGGAGCTCTCCGACGAGGAGGCCCTGCTGATCGCGAGCGCCTATCGCCGCGACTGGCAGAACGCGCGGGCGTCGCTGGTCGACACATGGCGGCTGATCTACTTCAACGCCAACGCGCTGCGCAGCGATCTGGACATCGTCTTCAGCGGCGACATCGGCAACCTGGGCGACAACCCGCTCCGCATTCGCGACACGACCGGCCGGCTGCGCGCCGGCGTGCAGTGGGACGCACCGCTCACGCGGCTGGCCGAGCGCAACCTGTATCGGCAGTCGCTCATCGAGTACCAGCAAGCGCGCCGCAGTTACTACCAGTTCCGCGACCGCGTGTCGCAGGGCTTGCGCAGCACGCTACGGCAGGTGCGGCTTGACGAGATCAACTTCGAGCTGCGGCGCGCGGCCGTGCTGGTGGCGATCTCCCAGGTGGACCTAACGCAACTGCGGCTCTCGGAACCGCCGCCGGTGGGCGTCGTGGCCGCGCAGAGCCCCACGACGGCGCGCGACCTTGTGCAGTCGCTGTCCGACCTGCTGAATGTGCAGAACGACTTCTTGAGCGTGTGGGTCAACTACGAAGTCCAACGCATGGGGCTCGAATTCGACCTCGGCGTCATGGAGCTGGATTCCAACGGCC
>JANOIK010000204.1:0-12438 GCA_031407585.1 Planctomycetota bacterium
GCGCGCCTTGCGCCCCATCCAGTCGAACAGGTGCAGAATCTCGTCGTGAAACGGCTCGTGCCCGCGACCTTGATACTCGACCACCGTGACGTCGAACTGCGGCTTGCCATCGACCATCGGTTTGCGCAGGAACAGGTCCCACACCGGCGCGTTGAGTGAAAGATTCCGCCCGTCGAGTTCCCCAGCGACAAAGTACATCGGCAGGTTTCTCGCGTTCTCCCAGTAGTGAAAGATGTACTTGTCCGCCAGCGCGACAAACGGAATGGCGCCTGCCCACAGGTCGGGATGAGCGAGCGCGATGTCCCACGCCGCCTCGCCGCCGATGTCGTGGCCCGAGAGATACACGCGATCGGCGTCGATGCCGAATCGCCGCGTGGCGTCGCGCAGCACCGTGAGCACCGCCACGTGCTCCCGGCCCGAGTACTCGTACTCGAACTGCTGCGGCTTCTGCCAATCCACCGCGATGGTGATGTAGCCGTACCGCATCGCGTGGCTGCGGCGCGGCGACTGTTTGCCATCTGTTCCCGGTTCAGGCGGCGCGCCCGCCCAGAAATTCAGCTCCTGCTCGGGCGTGTTGTACGACCCGCAGAGCACCACCAGCGTGGGGTATCGCCGATAAGGGTCGTACTCCGGCGGCAGTTGCACCAGGTAGCGAAAGTCGCCGTCATCGGTCTGCCCCGGCGCCGAGAGGTCGAGAAACCCGTCCTCGTCCGCGGCTTGCTTCGCGTCGTGCCACGGCGGCTTCATCCGGGCGACGATCTTCGCCACGCGATCGATCGACGCCCCTTCCTCGGCCAGCACGATGTCGAGCAGCTTCTGGCGTTCCGCGGCGAGAGGCTCGCGCAGGTACCGCACTACGGCGTCGCGCACGCGAACGAGCGACATTGCGATCGGCAGATTCTGGTTCGCCTCTTCGGCGCCCAGCAGCCAACCGGTGATCGCAAGGGACGCCTTTTCGTTGGCCGACAGGCCCGGATCGTCCCGCAACTGGACGAACGGCGCCATGCGGTCGACGTTGTTGTGCGTCAGCTCCAGGGCAATCTCGGCCGCGATCGGCGCCGCGAGCCCGCGGTCGTCCGGATTGGCGATGGCCGCGACCGTCTCGTTGAGCGCCGCGGCGATATGCGTAATGCGGTCGTCTTCCTTCTCATAGCGGGAGAGCAGGTCGCGAACCTCGACGAGCGTGTCGCCGCCGACTTCCTCGACGGGGAAGTTTTCCAGCAGCGTCTGCACCAACCGGTGCTGCCCCGCGTCCCGCCGCAGCTTCAGCTCGGCCAAGAGCGCCTCGGCGGCGTTGCGCCGCAGTTGCGCCAGTTCCGGCCTGAGATTCGCAAGCGCCGGGAATTCCTCGATGATTCGCTCGAGTTCCAGCCGCGCCTCGTGAAACCGACTCGCTTGGTTGTAGAACCGCACGGCTTTCAGACGGTCGTCCGGATCGTCCTGCGGGATCGCGCGGGCGATGATTTTGGCCAGAACGTCACTGGGGATCGAGCTGGTCGAAATCCGCGAGTCCCAAGTGATCGCCCGCTTGGGTCCAACGAGCGCCTCGACCTTCGCGTATCGCGGCGTCAGCTCGGTGATTCCCTGGATCACGTTCAGCCGCCCGCCTTCGAACTGCATTTCGTAAATCCGCCGGCCGTACTCGTCCCACGGACCGATGGCCAATGCCGGGCCAACGCTGCCGAGGCCATTGGAGTTGTTCGAAGGATTCTGCCAGGGCTTGATCTTCACGAGATTCTCTGGCGCCGAGTCGATCACCGGCAGGTTCGCCTGCACTTTGGGGACGTAAACTCGCCGCAGCTCGTCGTCGAACATGAGAATCGGTTGCGTGGCGATGGCGCCCGACTGCCGCGACGGCTGGTTGGGATTCTCCGCGATCCCCGAGATCATTCCGATGCGGCCCGTGAGCACGCGGCCGTCTTTGAGCTGCACCGACTGCGCCCGCGCGAGCGGCGCGAGGCACGCGATCAGGACCAAAGCCACAAAAATACGGCGAACGAGCGGCATGACTTCATTGTGACGGAGCAAGCTGCGAGGTCAAACTTTCGTCGCCGCTCGGCCGCGTCCATGCCGTCACACTTGACACTCGTCGCTCGCCGGGGCGAAGATTGGGCCGATTGCGAGGACTCTGACGCCTATGATGCTCCGCTCGACGATACGCCTCCTGCTCGCGTTTGTGCTCGGATTGCCGCTGGTGCAGGCGACGTTGCTCTGGGTCGCCGGACTGCTCGCGGCGATGGGGGACAAAGGCGCCGCGGCGGTTGTGGGGCATTTTAACACGGCGGTGGGCGTCGCGTGGTTGCTGACGCTTGTCGCGCTCGTGGTGGCGCTGGCGATTCGTGCGCTCGATGACGTAAACGAGTCGTAGTCACGTAGCGCGTGTACCCGCTTCGTCACCCCTCCCTAGCCCTCCCCCTCAAGGGGAGGGAATCGGATGGGATTTATTTCTGGAGTTCGTAGCAGGCCATTTCTTCGGCGCTGCGAACGTAGAGTCGGCCGCGAACGACAGTGGGGTGGTTCCAGGTTTTTCCTTCGACCGCTTGGAACTTGCCGAGCTCCTCGTGCTTCTCGGGGTTGGCGGCAACGAGCACCGCTTCGCCGGCTTCTGAGATGACGATGAGAATCGGCTGGTCGGCGAGGAGCACGACTTGGCCGCTGCCGTAGCCCTTGTGTTTCCACGTGGTCTTGCCGGTCTTGGCGTCGACGCACGCGAAGTACTTGCCGTCGAAGCCGTAGAGGTCTTCGCCCACGCGGACGAAGTCGTTGAAGAACGGTTTGAGCTTCTTGGTGAACCACAAGACGTCGAGGGTCCACTTGTCGTCCTTGTGCTGGACGCTGGTGCGGACGACGCCGGCGCTGGCGTTGAAGTTCACGAAGAAGTCCGATCCCTCGAGCCGCGTGGGCTGCAGCGAGGGCATCGACTCGTCGACGGCGGTGTTGGTCGGTAGCGCCCAGAGTTCGTCGCCGGTCGCGGGGTCAACGCTTTGCAGGGCGCGATCGCTCAGGAAGAGCACCTGCTCGACGCCGTCGATTGTCTCTAACTGGGGCGACGAATAGCTGTGACTTCCGGACGGAACCTGCCACGCGATGTCGCCTGTCTCAGCGTCGTAGGCGATAAGCGTCTTGACGTTTTCGGGGGGCTTCTCCGAGTCTTTCGCGTCGTTATCATCCTTCGCATCGGCGGACTCGGGTTCGGTGCTCTTGCCCTGCTTCCCGCCGCCGCCGGCGAAGACGATCACTTTGCCATCGACCACCAGCGGCGAACTGCAGAAGCCCCAGAAGGGGATGCTCTTTTCGCCATCGAGCGTGATGTCGCGTGACCAGAGCCGCCTTCCCGTGGCGGCGTCGAGGCAGTTGAGCAGCCCGTTAGCGCCGAGGGCGTAGACACGGCCATCGGCAAACGTGGGCGTCGCGCGCGGGCCGACGCCGCCCATCGATTCGGCGAAGCGGCCCGAGTCTTCGTGCGACCAGAGTTCGTCGCCCGTGGCGGCGTCGTAGCAGACGACGGCTTCGTCCGCCTCGCGCTGCTCCTGCGTGAAGAGTCGATCGCCGATGACGACCATTGAGGACCAACCGGGGCCGACGCGGCGCTTCCAGTTTTGCTTGGGCGGCTTCTCGGCCCAGTCGGTGCGGACGGTGACGCCCGTGACGGCGCCGTCGCGCTTGGGGCCGCGGAACTCGAGCCAATCGCCTTCGGCCGCCACGATCGGATTGCCGGCCTCGGCCGGGAGTCGCTTAACGCCGGATATGCTTCGGCGTTTCTGATCGGCCAGAAATCGTTCTTCTCCGGTAGGAGTCCAACGCGAGTGGAACTCCGCCTCGCCTTGGCCTTGCAAACCGTCCATACGCACCAGCAGCGTCCAGGCCCAGGCCAGCGCGGCGACGGCAATCATGCCACGCCGCCGCACGCGACTGGGAGCGTCGCGTTTGACGGCAAGCCAAGCCGTCCAGCCCAACAGCATCACGGGGACGGCGTAGAAGGCCGGGATGAGAGCGAACGCGCGCACGCTGGGATGCATGAGCGCCACGGTGACGACGATCACCGCGACCATGCCACCAAGGACGGCCAATCGCTCTCCCCATGACAGGCGGCGCTGAGCGAGCCACCAACCGAGGAACAGTAGCAGCCAAACGCCCACGGCGAGCAGCCGGCCGAAGAAGATGTACATCGCCGCCGTGTCGACCATGCCGAAGCCGACGTACGCGGCGGCGAACAGCACGATCAGTGTGATCGGATACCAGAGGCGTATCGCGGGGGCTGGGCGCGGTGAATCGGCGGCGATAGGCATCGAAGTCGGCAACGCGGCATCGGACATCGGGGCAAGTCCTTCGAGAGAATCGGTGTTCATGCGGCAATGGCAGCAAGAGATTATATTTCTGCGGCGTTCAGGCGGATAGCGACGACATCCGGGTGCCATGCCCATGTCCGCGTGGGCATGTCCGGCGTAGTTCGCATGCCCACGCGGACGTGGGCATGGCACCCAGAGCGCGCCGCCCATTGCCCGCGTTCACAGGCACGGGCACAATTGGCCTATGGCCGACATCCAGCGCGAAAGCCTTTGCCACGATCCGATTCACGGGTACATCCCGTTCGTGTCGGTCGTCGACGCCGGCGAAGTCTCCGAGCGAATGCTGCTGGACCATCCCTGGCTACAGCGGATGCGGCAGATCCACCAACTGCAAACCGCGTGGTGGGTGTACCCCTCGGCCGAGCATACGCGGTTTCAGCACGTTGTCGGCACCATGCACATGGCCAGTCGGGCGACCGAGGCGCTGTACGACAGCCTTCGCGAGGTGTGCCTCGATGTGCCGAGCCGCGGGTACGTCGAGTGCACGATGCGGCTCGCGGGGCTGCTGCACGACGTGGGGCATGGGCCGTTCGGGCATTTTTTCGACGCCCATTTTTTGAGCGGGCATCAGATGCCTGATGGCTCGAAGGTGAATCACGAGAAGCTGGGCGCCCACATCATTCAGAACGAGCTCGGCGAGATGCTGCGCGGCGTGCGGCGCTGCCCTAACAACGAGTTGGCCGACGGTGAGCAGCTCGACCCCGCTCAGATCGCGTGGCTCATCCAGCGACCGAGCGACGGCGATGGCGCCGAGCAGCCGCGGTGGCTCGCGATGATGCGCAGCCTGTTCTGCGGGTTGTACACGGTCGACAACATGGACTTCGTCCTGCGCGACGCCTACATGTCCGGCTACAGCGAGCGAGCGTACGATCTCGACCGGCTGCTGCGGTACAGTTTCTTCAGCCAGCGGGGGCTGACGATTTACCATCGCGGGCTGAACGCGCTCATGCGGTTCATGCAGACCAAGAGCGAGCTGTTTCGCGCGGTGTACTTCCATCGCACGGTGCGGGCGATCGACAAGACGCTCGAGGAGCTGTTTCGCGACAGCAAGACGCTGCTGTTCCCCGGCAACCCGCTGGAGCACCTCGCGGAGTATCGACAGTTTACTGAGTGGTCGCTGCTGGTGGACGTAGCCCGGTGGCCCGCGAGCGCGGATGCGACGACGCGGGCTCTCGGCGAGCGGTGGCAACGGCTGTTGCAACGGCAGCTCGATTGGGAGAGCGTGTATGAGCGCAATCTGACGTTCGGGGCCGACGACGCGGAGCAGACGAGCATCTTCAGCGACGCGGGCGTGGTCGAGGGATTCATTCGCAAGAACCTGCCGGCGGAGCTGCGCGACATCGACATGCAGATCGACCTGCCGCGGCACATTTATCGGCCGCACACCGGGAAGGCGACGGCGGGGCAGAATTTTCTGCAGCGCGGCGCCGGCGGCGAGATTCGCCAGCTCACGGACGATCAATTGTTCCGCCAACTGCCGGTGACGCACCGGATGTGCCGCGTGTACCTGCGGCACGAGGCGCCGAAGGAGCACGCCAAGGCAGTAAGCGCGGCGCTCGACGCGCTCGTAGGAGCGGGGGGCGAGGATGACCTTACGAATATGTGACGCCCGCCGGGCTGGGGAATGCCTCACGCAAAGGCGCAAAGATCGCAAAGGCGGAGGAGAATAAGCTGAAATCTGAAATCTCAAGCCATCGGCCGAACTCACATTACAAATACAACCTCCCTCTAAGGGGAGAGGTGCGGTCCGTCGTACTTTGTTTTTCTTTGCGCCTTTGCGCCTTTGCGTGAGACAATCCCCCAGTGCCGCACGACATTTACGAAAATCCGCTGATTTCGCGTTACGCCTCTAAGGACATGAGCCGGCTGTGGAGCGCCCAGCGGCGCCACAGCCTGTGGCGGCAGTTGTGGGTGTGGCTTGCCGAGGCCGAGGCGGAGTTGGGACTCGCGATCACGCCCGCGCAGATCACGGAGCTGCGGGCGCATGTCGACACGATCGACTTTGCGGTCGCCGACAAGTACGAGCGGCAGCTTCGACACGACGTGATGGCGCACGTCCACGCTTACGGCGACCAGTGCCCGGCGGCTCGGCCGATCATTCACCTGGGCGCCACGAGCTGTTACGTCACCGACAACGGCGATCTCATCATGCTCCGCGAGGCGCTGGAGATGGTCTGCCGGCGCGTGGCGGCGGTGATCGACGCGCTGGCGAAGTTTGCCGTGACGCATCGTGAGTTGCCGACGCTGTCGTTCACGCACCTGCAGCCGGCGCAGCCGACGACCGTCGGCCGGCGCGCGTGCTTGTGGGCGTATGACCTGGCACTCGACCTCGCCGAGTTGGAGCATCGGCTCGAAACGCTGCGGGCGCGCAGCGTGAAAGGCACGACCGGTACGCAGGCGAGTTTTCTCGAGCTGTTCGGCGGCGATCACGCGAAGGTGCGGAAGCTCGAACGGCTGGTCGCCGAGAAGATGGGCTTCGCGTCGTCGTACGCCGTCACGGGGCAAACGTACCCGCGGAAGATCGACGCGCAGATTCTCGATGCGCTCAGCGGCGTCGCGGCCTCCGCGGCGAAGGCCGGCGCCGATCTGCGGATTCTCGCGCACCGCAAGGAGATCGAGGAGCCGTTCGAGAAGGACCAGATCGGCTCCTCCGCGATGGCGTACAAACGCAATCCCATGCGGTGCGAGCGCATGTGCGGGCTCGCGCGGTTCGTGCTCAGCCTGCAGTCGAGCCCCAACGCGACGCTCGCCGGGCAGTGGATGGAACGCACGCTCGACGACAGCGCCAACCGCAGGCTCGTGTTGCCGCAGGCGTTTCTGGCCGTCGACGCGATCCTGCTGCTCTACCGCAACGTGGCCGACGGCCTGGTTGTGTACCCCGAGGTGATCGGCCGAAACCTGCGCGAGGAGCTGCCGTTCATGGCGACCGAGAACATCCTCATGGCCGCGGTGGCCGGGGGCGGCGACCGGCAGGACCTGCACGAGCGCATCCGCCAGCACAGCCAAGCGGCCGCGGCGGAGGTCAAGCAGCATGGGCGAGCGAACGACTTGCTCGCGCGGCTCGCTGCGGACAAGGCGTTCGCGGGCGTGGATCTGAACGCGGCGGTCGACGCGCGGGAGTTGGTGGGACGGAGCCCGGAGCAGGTGGATGAGTTTCTGGCGGAAGTCGTGGGGCCGATTCGAAAGCGGTACGTTAGCGACGCGATCGACGCCGGAACAATTCGCGTTTAACTCATTGCAATTTGCCAATTTGCTGGAAATTGCTCGCGAGGTAGAATAGCGTAAACGACCAACTGCCTATTTCGCACCAGGGTACGCAAAATGGACCGAGTTTTTGTCGACGCCAGCCTGTCGCAACAATTGGGCAACGCGGGACATCCCCTAGATCTGTGCAGCCCGACCGGGGTGGTACTCGGCCGCTTTGTTCCACTGTTCGTGCCGCCGCACGAAGACCTGTGTCCCTATTCGTCCGAGCAACTGGAACAGATGCGCACTCAAGAGGGGAGCCGTCCTCTGGCCGAGTTCTGGGCCGAACTGGGCGCCAAGTAATGTTCACTGTGACTTGGCGAAACAGCGCACTGGAAAAGCTCGCCCAGATTTGGATGTCTGCCGAAGACCGCGAGTCGATCACCACGGCGGCTGACGAGATCGATGAAACGCTGCGCCGCCTGGGAAACCAAGCGGGCGAATCGCGAGAAGGCTCGCGGCGATTCTTCTTCAACGCACCGCTGGCCGTTTACTTCGAGGCTTTCGCTGAGGACATGCGCGTGGAGGTCACGGCTGTCTGGCGGCGTTGATCGCGCCCTCACACCAAATCCAGCGGACTCTGCCGCCGATGCCGCTTGGTGCTGCACTCCCAGCACACGCCGGTCACGATCAACCGGTGACCGGTGACGCGGAAGCGGTGCTCGCGGGCGACTGCTTCGCGGAGCCGTTCCAGCTCGTCGCTTTGGAACTCGATGAGCTGGTCGCACATCGTGCAGTGCAGGTGGTCGTGCGAGGGGTAGCCGTAGTCGTGCTCGTACACGGCCCGGCCGCCGAGATTCATGCGGCGCAGCAGGCCGGCTTCGACCAGCTCGTTGAGCGTGCGGTAGACGGTGGGCCGGCTTACCTTGCCGCCGACGCCGAGGCTCGCGAGATTGGCGATCAGCTCGTCGGCGTCGAAGTGGTCGTGCCGCTCGAACACGTGGTCGACCAGGGCCCGCCGCTGCTGCGTGATCCGCTTGCCGCGGCTTTGCAGGTACTCGGAGAATCGCTCCTGCGGCGAGCTCGCGACATTGACCGAGCCGAGGGCGAAACCAGTAGCCATGATCGAGACGCCGTGGGAGCCGTTGGAAGTGGAGGCACTCGCACGCGCGGCTGGTCTCATTAACCTGCCAAGAGCGCGCCGTATTGAGACAGCCGGCGCCGGCCCGGCAAACCGAAATCCAGAGGATTTCGCGACGCCGAGCACAAATGCCATGCGTTGTTGATTCTACGCCAGAAGGCGCAGAGTCTCAAGAGTGTGGCCCCTAGCGAGCGGCTCAGCCCATTTCGTCGAGCAACCGGTCGACGGCCGCGCCCAGCTTCGCCGCGGTTTCGTAGGTGCCCGACGCGATTTCGTTCTGGATGCGGGCGACCAGGTCGGCCCGGAAGTCGGTCTGGGCGCCGGATAGCGACGCCTCGGCCGCGGCCGAAATGTCGACGCGGTCGGTCGGTTGAGCACCCTGAGCGGCGGACGTCTGCCCCGCGGGCGCGGCGCCCCGGGCCGTGTGCGGACCTTGCAGAGCCTGCGGGCCGTGAATTCGATAAGAGCTGGAAACGTTCATCGTGGGAGTCCTTGCGTTGGCTTGGCAACAAGTTTCGCGACGGCCGCGGGGGGCTCGGTCGGTCTGCTTGAAGTCCTACGCCGAGTCAGGCGTGTGATAAGGGGAGGTGATTCGCGTCTGTCGCTCGCTGCCGCAGAACGCGTCACTGCACTGTCTTCTCAAACGGCACTGTCTGCCCGTCCTCCCTGAAAAGCTGCGGCGGCAATCCTGGTATCGTCGAGCGACTGAACGAAATCCAAACAGCGCGCCAAACGTCGGGTCGCCGCGTCAGCAAGTATTGTATCGTCTACAACCATGCACGCCGGTTGTGCGCGCTAGCGCGACAAACGGCGTACGCCGAGTGGCGATTTTGGCGACCAGAGCCGTGAGTTGCGCGCCCGATTGTGCGGCTGCGACTCGCGCTTCTGGTTATGCCAATTTCCCTACGGCTTCTTTACGGCGGCGGCCGGCGGGGTGTTCGGTCGGCCACTGCAAACTCGCGGGGGCCGACGTCCGAAACCGCCTGCCGCGCCAGCATCGTAGGGGCGGCCTCGGAAAGGCGTCAAGGTCGCTTGCATGCTGGCGCCCGAACCGCGGCAGAAGCCGCCGCCACAAGGCCAGGCTTACTTCCCCACCAGCGTCGGGAACAGCACCGGAGAAGTCCTTCCCTCGACCCGCGCGCGGGCCTTGGCCACGAGCTCGACCACGCGCTGCCGGGCCTGATCCTTCAAGTCCACCGGCGACGTGTCGTCGATGACCAGCGGCTCGCCGATTTCCACCGCCACGCGCAGGCAGCGAAAGCTGGCGCCCCGCTTCATGTGGTCCATGAACGACTCGTCGCGGTAGTACGCGTCGGGGTTCTCATAGGCGATGCCCATCGGCACGATCTCGGCGCCGCTGCGCTGGGCGGCCTTGAAGGCGCCCGGCTTGAACTCGCGAATCTCGTCGCCGGCGAACGCGGAGCCTTCGGGAAACATGGCGACGCCCTCGCCGCGGCCGTGCGCGTCGTCGACCTGCCGCAGCACCAGGGCGCCGCTGCGGCGCGACGCGCGATCGACGAACAGCGTGCCAATCCGCTGCGAACCTTTGCCGATGAGCGGCCAGTTGGCCAGGTCGTGCCGGCTGATGGCGTGGGCCGCGACCTGCGTAAACACCACGGGAATGTCGACGCCCGAGCGATGGTTCATCACAAAGATGCGGCCGACGCCGTTGGCGCCAAAACCGGGGTACAGCTTGCCGTTCTCAACGTGCGGGCCGCGGGCGTCCACGCGGATGCCGAAGATCCACAACAGCGCTCCCGCCCAGCGCGGGACCCACTTGTTGATGACGTCGATCCGCGGCGTGCGGCGACGAAAGAGGAAGTCGACTTCCAGTGCGAGCCAAACGGCGATCGTGGCGGCCACAAACAGGGTGATCCGCCAGGCCATTCTCAGCTTGCCGTACAAAGATCGCATGGCTCGCGAGCCTACCACATGCGCACCGCGGGCGACAGCGGCGAGCATTAATCAGCCGGCGGGCGCTAGCCCCCGGTTCGCGCTGGCAAGAAAGGCCGCCGCCACCCAACGCTACAACGTGGGCTCGACGACCGACTCCTCGTAATCCACGACGACCCACCGTTTGCCCCGCAGCGCAATCTTGTGCCCCTCGGCCGCCAGGCGAGCGCGGAGTTCCTTGATGCCGCCGGGATACTTCGGATTGACCTCGCCGCCCGTCTTCAGCGTGCGCCAGTACGGCGTGATCTTCGCCACGCCATCCGCCTCGGCCTCGGCGGCGGCGTATGCCGAAATCCACGCGAAGATGCCCGTGCAGATGGGGCACGCGATGTTCGTCTTGTGCTTCTTCGCCAGAGCCTTGCGAAGCCCGTCGATCGTCATCAACTTGCCACGGCCTACCTTCTTCATCGCCGCGTCGACTTCGCGGGGCGCCGGGATGACGAACGTGCCTTTGCCCCAGCGATGCATCTTCCCCTTGGGAACGTCCGCAATCTTGGGTAGATCCTTGCTGTCGGCCAGCTTCTCGCGCCACGAGCGCTTGCCGCGCGGAGGCTTGACCACGGCCTTCTTGGACTTCGTTTTGGACGCGACTCGTTTAGCCATCGTTGCTCCGCGGAAAGTGAATCTCTGTGAAGTATACCGCGAAACGCCGCCGCGATAAAGCCATCGTAATAGAATCCCGGCGAATTGCCAGTAGCGTGAGGGTTAAGCGGATTCCTGAGCAAAGGGAAATGGGACGCGGATGAACACGGATTTGGCGGATGTTCGCGGATCAGAACAGAGGGAGAGAGAAAGGATGAAACAGGCCGGAGCTGTCTTGTCCTCAACTCTCGACAACTCGTCTCAATCAGATCCGCGCGAATCCGCTTAATCCGCGTTCATCCGCGGCCAATTCCCCAGCAGCCCCAATTCGCAGGCACAACTTTACTCGTGCCGCAGGGCTTCGATCGGGTCGAGCGCCGCCGCCCGCACCGCCGGGTATACGCCGAACACGACGCCCACGAACACCGAGATGGCGAACGCCAACGGCACGGACCACGAGACCAGCATCGGCTCGACCGTGCGTACAACCTCGGGCAGCGTCGCCATCTGGTCGGGGAACCAATCGAGCAGCTTGCCGCGGACGAAGATCGACGCGGGGCGACAGAGCAGCCCGCCAGCGATGCCCAGCAAACCGCCGACGACCGACAGCACGACGCTCTCGGCGAGAAACTGCTGCGTGATGTCGCGCCGTTTGGCGCCGAGCGCGCGGCGAATGCCGATTTCGCGCGTGCGCTCGGTCACCGTCGCCAGCATGATGTTCATGATGCCGATTCCGCCGACCACCAGCGACACCGCCGCGATGAGTCCCAGAAACAGCATGAACATCAGCCGCGTGGTGGCCGCCTGTTGGAGCAATTCCAGCGGCACGGTCACGCCGTAATCCGCCATCGTGTGATACCGGGCGAGCGTATCTCGCACCGCCTCGACGGTAGGCAGCACCATGTCGCGGTCTTTGATCTGCAGCGTGATCTGCGTGAGCTCGTACAAATCTCGCTGAAACTGCCCCGGCTTGGTCACGACGTCCATGTCGCCGATGCGGATGCGCATCGTCGAGAGCGGGATGTACACGTCCCGCGAGTAGTCCTCGGCCGCGATCGAGCCGCCGATGCCCGCCGAAGGCGCCCGCGACTTCATGACGCCGACGACCTTGTAAAAGTCCTCGTCGATCATGATGTTCTGGCCCACGGGATTGCCGAACGGAAACAGCCGATCGGCGCTCTCCGCGGCAAGCACGCAGTAGTTGCGCTCCTCGGAGATATCCGCGTC
>JANOIK010000211.1:0-5485 GCA_031407585.1 Planctomycetota bacterium
GGCCGTGCCGAGCACGTTCTCGTTGTTGTCGAGCGTGAGCGACGCCTCGTCGTCGATCAGCCGCGCCAGGCCCATGTCCAGCAGCTTGACCACTTCGTGCTTGTCGAGCAGGCAGTTAGCCGGCTTGATGTCGCGGTGGACCAGCCCCATCTCGTGGGCGTGCGCCAGACCCCGCGCCACTTGCGCGACATAGTCGGCCGCTTTCTCGTAGGGCAACGGCCCTTTGTCGCGCACGTGTTGGTGCAGGTCCTGCCCCTCGACGTACTCCATCACGATGTAGTGCGTGTTACCGTCATTGTCGATGTCGTACGCCCGCACGATATTCGGGTCGTCCAGCTTCGCCGCGGCGCGGGCTTCGATGCGGAACCGCTCCAGGTAGGTCGAGTCGGTCACCCGGTTCGAGGGCAGAACCTTGATCGCCACCTTACGCTTCATGAGCGTGTGCTCGGCCAGATACACCTGGCTCATGCCGCCCTTGCCGAGGTGCCGCAGCAGCTTGTACTTGCCGAGCATGAAGCCCTTGTGCTTCCCGGCGAGCAGCTTCTCGGCCTGCCACTCCGTGAGCAGATTCCCGGCAATCATCTCGGCCGAGAGTTTCTCCGGCGTCTCCGGCAGCTTGCGGCCATTGCGCGCAGCGAGGCCGCCGAGAAATTTCGTCAACTGGTCTTCTTCGACCAGTTGGCTGCGGCGCACCAGATCAAGGAATTCGTTGACTGTCACGACGCCTTATACTCCATCACAATGTATTGGGTGTACCCACTTACATCGCGATTGAAATCCTGCAAGATCGACACTTTGCGTTGCTTTGCAGCCACCTGAGCGGCGTCGCGAACTCGCTTACCGTATTCATAGTCCTGCCCGCGTTGGGGGGGCAGTACCCAAATCTCGACGAGCCGCTTCATGATCGTGTGAAGTGCCAGGTAGACTTGGCACAACTCGTGTTTCGCGAGATGTTTCAACAGCCTGTATTGGTCGAGTTGGAAGCCCTTATACTTTCCAGCAAGGAGCTTGCCGGTTTGCCATTCTGTCAGCAGATTCTCTCGGACTAGTTCGCCTGCAAGTTCCTCTGATGTCCCCGGGTACCCACAGCCATCGCGCGCCGCCAGGCCGCCGAGGAATTTCGTCAACTGGTCTTCTTCGACCAGTTGGCTGCGGCGCACCAGATCAAGGAATTCGTTGACCGTCATCGCGCATCCAAGCGGAAGGCTCCGGCAAAACTGAACCGCTCGCCCGTGGGCGAATGCGGGGAACGCGTGCTCGGGCGCCGGGGGCGAACCTTCGGCGTCGGCGGCCGCGCCGCATCAACGGGCAGACAAGGTGGGTGGACTCTGTTCATCGATGAAGCGTCCGTGCGGAAACCCCGCGGGAGCGTTGCCGCCTCTAGGCAAGTCGCTCGGGGTCCGGCTCCGCCTCGGGGGGTCGCCTCAACTCCTAGGATACCACCCGTTTAGGCCTTCGGCCAGCATCGACTTCGCGACTATCCCGGCGGCGGGAGCGAGTCGATGGCCCCCTGGACCAGCCGGTGGTCGAAGTAATTGACCTCCATCCCGGCGTCGACCACGATCCGCTGGGCGTTGATCCCGCTCGACCGGGGGCTCACGAGAAACGCGACCGCGGCGGCGACCTCCTCGGTCTGAACTGCTCGCCCGCGGAGCGTCGCCCGCTCAGCGAAGAGGTAGGAATCTACGTACCCGGGAATTCCCGCTGACGCGGAGGTCTTGAGCAGCCCCGGCGCGACGGCATTGAACCGTATCTCGGAAAACTGGCTGAACGACTTGGCGAGAAACGCCAAGCTGGAGTCGAGCGCGGCCTTGACCGGCGCCATGAAGCCGTAGTTCTCGCTCGCCATTCGCGTGGTCGAGATCGAGATGGCGACGACCGAAGCGTCGCGCGCGAGCTGGTCCTTCAGGGCGTTGGCGATTGCGACGAGCGAGAAGCACGACACGTCGAACGACCGCAGGAGCTGCTCCCGCGATGTTTCGTGAAACGGCCGCACGCCGCCATCGTCGTAATCGGCGAAAGCGATCGAGTGGACGAGGCCGTGGAACCCGTCGGGGAAGTCGGCGGCGAGTTGTGCGGCGAGGGCGTCGATCTCAGGCTGTCGCTCGACGTCGCATACGTAGATGGCGGCGCCACCCAGTAACTTGGCCAATTGCTCCTTCCGTGCCGCCGACCGCACGACGTACACCATTTCCGCACCCGCCTCGGCCAGCGTCCGCCCGACATGAAACGCCACGCTCTTGCGATTGGCAACGCCAAACACAAGCACGCGCCGGCCGGAGAGTTGAAGGAAGTCGTTTGGCATAGTTCCAAAGTAAGTTGACCACGGAGGCACGGAGGACACGGAGTAAGGCATTCGTCTACATCGTCTTCTAAATCCGCCCCCGTGCCCTCTGTGCCTCCGTGGTTATTCTTTTCCTACCAACGTGCATGCAAACTCGAACCGGCACGCGACTTTTCCGCCGGTGGTCACGCGTGCCTTTAGGAAGTAGGCCGTCGAAACGCGCTCGACGAAATCGACCTCGATCTCGATCGTATCCCCCGGCAGCACCATTTGCTTGAACTGCACTTTATCCGCCCGCGTTGCTACGGGCACCGCGCTCTCGGGAACTCCATCCGCCCGCATCCGGCCGGACAGCAGCACGGCGCCCGCCTGCATGGCGGCCTCGCACAGGATCACCCCCGGCGTGATCGGAAAATGCGGGTAGTGCCCCTGGTACCAGAATTCATCCCCCGTGAATCGCTTGCGGCAGACAATCCGCGCGTCGCTATGCTCGACTATCTCATCGAGCAACAAAAACGGCTCCCGATGCGGAATCGCGGCTTTGATTTGTTCGAGGGACATGGGAATTGGACGCGGATGAACGCGGATTGAGCGGATTTACGAGGATGAGACGAAAATCATTTGCAGAGATACAGCCATTGCGTCAGATCCGCGGCAATCCGTTAGATCCGCGTTCATCCGCGGCCTATTCCGACTGCGCGACGATCGACGGAGTCGAGCTTTTGACCAACTGCCCATCCACTTCGTTCGCCACGATGACGCCGTAGTTCATCGCCCCCAGCCAGCCGCTCATGATGATGCCCACGCTGCCGGCGTGGTACAAGCCGGCGACTTGTTGCGGGATCGCCCGGCTCACCGCCAGGCCCTCGAACTTCGTCCCGAAGCTCGCCCCCGCGGTGTGCTTCGTGTAGTGCTGAAACGTCACGGGAGTGCTCGCCTCGACATGGTCCACGCGCTCGCGCACGTTGGGCACGTACTTATCGAGCGCATCGAGCGTCGTCTCGCACAGGTCCTGCTTGCTCGCTTCGTAGTCTTCCGGCGAGAGATTCGCCCAATCCTCGAACCGTGCGTTTGTGCTCGACACGATGAGGCATCGCGGCTTGGCCTCCGGTCGCGTGCGCGGGTAGTAGAACGAGTATGTGCGGCTCGTGACGTCTCGCGAAAGCAACAGATCGGTGCGGAACACGGGCGCCGTGCTGCTGAAGAGCAGGTCGCCCGTCGATTCGTCGATCGCGTCGTCCGGCTTGAGCGCCATGTAGACTTGCGTGCTCGAGTTGTTCAGCCGCACGGCTTGGGCGTCCTCGACAAAGCCCTTGTCGAAGTACTCCTCGCCCACGAGCTCGAACACCGTCTGCTTGAGATTTGCGTTCGACATGACCGCCCGCGTCTTGATCGTCCGCCCGTTCACAGTGACGCTTCGCACGCGGCCGCCCGCACAGTCGATTTTCTCGACGTCGCAGTTGATCCGAATGTCGACGCCGCTCTTCCGCAGCTCGGCCTCCATGAGGTGGATGAGCCGATCGGTGCCGCCCTGAAACGTAAAGACGCCCTTCGACATGAAGTTCGAGAACACGATGCCGTAGCTGATCGCTGGATCCTCGAGCGTGCTGCCGTTGGCGTAGGTGATCGGCTCCATGAGCAGCCGAATGACGTCCTCGCGACCTGGGAAGAAGCGGTCGAACAGCTCGCGCGTGGTCATCTGCTGGTCGTCGTAGAAATTCATTCCGCGGGCTGCATCGAAGAAGCCATGCACGGCCGCGGCGTCGACCTGGAATTGCTCGATGAGTAGCTTCGTGAAATCATCGCGGTTGAACGTCGTGGTCAACGAGAACATCGGGTTGTCGAACCGGATGCCCGTGAGCTGCACGATCGAGTCGGCGATCTCCTGCGACCAGTAGCGCCGGCAGCTCTTGATCATGCCGACGGGGAAGCCGTGCAGCGAGATGTCGAAGATGTGCCCGCCGGGCCGTTTGAACCAGGTGGCCATGCCGCCGAGCTTGTAGTGCTGCTCGAGCAGTAAGACTGAATGCCCGGCGCGCGCCAGAATGTTGGCCGAGGTGAGCCCAGCCAGACCGCTGCCTATCACGACCGCGTCGTACTCGTCCTTGGCGCCTTTAAGAAAATCTTTCGGCATTCCATGATCTTACCGGAATGCCTCCGCGTGCTGAATGGCCGCTTTCAGAACCCTAGGGGTGCATCTCAATCCAAATCATGACCCCCGCGGCGGGGCCGTCCTGGACCCACGCCTTCGAATCGCTGCCAACGCGATGTCGAAGGAGGACGAGCGGCTTTTTCGGCTCGCCGACGACAGTTTTGGCGCCAACCCCGTCGCCGACAGAATCCCAATCATCCCACTCGGGCCAGGGGACGACGCCTACGCCCGTGCTGCAGCCGCCGCTTTCCGTGCGGAGCGACGCGCCCCAACTGCCGTCCTGAGAATCGCGTTGAACCGTGTATCGAATTACGTGTTCGCCTTCGGACAACCCCAACGTGCATTGGGGTGCCTGGGGCACTCCCTTCTCAGGAATTGCCCCATGACGGACGCGCACGGCGACGCTTTGCCCTGCGGGAACCCAGACGCGCCATTTCCACACGTACTGTCCTTCGACAGGGACGGCGATCACATGCAACTTCGTCGGGTCGCCGATCGACAAGGCGCCGACTTCCGTGCGCAAGGCGCCGTTTTCTTCGCGCAGTGCGCCCAATTCGATCATCAGCGGCCGGAGATTCCGCCGCTGGACTACGACCGTCGCCGCTAATGCGACAATCGAGATGACGAGCAGCAGAGTTAGCAACGAGAATCGCGGGCGGAGGATGTTTACCATTATAAAATGACCCGCGGAAAGTCCGCCAAGCACTGCCCGCGCCCGTTCAGGGATATAACGGATTAGACCATAGTTACCCAGGGCGTTGCCCTGGGCTATCGTATCACGCTCCTTTGGAGCTGAGAAACTAGCCGCACAATCGTTCGCAGATTCGGGCGTCACCTTGTGCGCCGCCGCTAGCCATGCCTTTCACCTACTCCCGCCTCGGCGAAAAGCTCACCCGCCATAGCGGCATCGTCGAGCTTATGGACGACCTGGGGCACGCCCTGGCCGATGCCGGCGAACGGCCCATGCACATGATGGGCGGCGGCAATCCGGCTCACATCCCGGCCGTGCAGGAAGTTTGGCGGCGGCGGCTTGCGGAGATCGCCGACGA
>JANOIK010000276.1:0-1963 GCA_031407585.1 Planctomycetota bacterium
GACGACGAAGGAAGGTCGCAGCGGCAAGCTGGTGTTCGTGAAGGTGCGGCATGAACTGCGCTGCAATGGCGCGAGCGATCCGGCGATCGTGGAATTTCACGACATCGTCTATCGCGAGGCGAAGAAGCCGGGCGATGTCGAGCCGCCGCCGGCAGCCGCCGCGAAGGGCACGTGGCAGCGCACGATCGTGCCCGACGACGTGCTGCTGTTCCGCTACTCGGCGCTGACCTTCAACGGCCACCGCATCCACTATGACCGCAAGTATGTGACCGAGGTCGAGGGCTACCCGGGACTGATCGTGCACGGGCCGCTGATCGCGACCTTGCTCATGGACCTGGTGCGCCGCCACGCCCCGGACGCCGATGTCGCGACGTTCCGCTTCAAGGCCGTCAGACCGACTTTCGACCTGCACCCATTTCGCGTCAACGGCCATGTCATCGAGAGCCCCCAGGCGCCTGCGGCGCCGGCCCCCGAGGGGCGCTCGCCCGCCTTGGGGCGGCCCGGTGGCGGGCGGGACGATGGCAAGATGGTCAAGCTGTGGGCGCAAGACCACGAGGGTTGGCTGACGATGGACGCCGTCGCGACGCTGCGCTGACAAAGGAACGAGCATGCAACCCCTCAAAGGAATCACCGTCGTCACACTGGAGCATGCGATCGCGGCGCCGTTCGCGACGCGTCAGCTCGCCGACCTGGGCGCCCGCGTCATCAAGATCGAGCGCCCCGGTGTCGGCGACTTCGCCCGCGGCTACGACTCCCGCGTTCGCGGGCTCGCCTCGCACTTCGTCTGGACCAACCGCTCCAAGGAAAGCCTGACGCTGGACGTGAAGCACCCCGATGCCGCCGAGGTGCTCGAGCGGCTGGTGCTGGACAAGGCGGATGTCGTGGTGCAGAACCTCGCGCCAGGTGCGGCCGCGCGCCTGGGCCTGGGCTACGAAGTGCTCGCGGCCAAAAAACCGTCGATCATCGTCTGCGACATTTCGGGCTACGGCGCAGACGGACCCTACCGCGACAAGAAGGCCTACGACCTGCTGATCCAGAGCGAGGCCGGATTGGTGTCGGTCACGGGCACGCACGACGAGCCGTGCAAGGCCGGCCCCTCGATGGCCGACATCGCCGCCGGCATGTACGCCTACACCAACATCCTCGGCGCGCTGCTGCAACGCGCGCAAACAGGGCGTGGCCAGCACATCGACATTTCGATGCTGGAGTCACTGGCCGAATGGACCAGCTATCCGCTGTACTACGCATTCGACGGCGCACCGCCGCCGCCGCGCACTGGCGCGTCGCACTCGACGATCTACCCGTACGGCCCATTCCCGACCGGTGCCGACGGCGGCAGTGTGATGCTGGGTCTGCAGAACGAGCGCGAGTGGCTCAACTTCTGCGACAAGGTGCTGCTGCGTCCCGAGCTGTCGCGCGACCCGCGGTTCAGCGGCAACGCCAAGCGCGTGGCCGAGCGCACCGCACTGCGTGACCTCATCGTCGAGACCTTCGCGCCGCTGACGGCTCCTCAGGTGGTCGAGCGGCTGGAGGCGGCCCAGATTGCCAATGCCCGCGTCAACACGATGCACGACGTGTGGGCGCACCGGCAGCTGAAGGCGCGCAATCGCTGGCGTGAAGTCGGCACGTCGGCCGGACCGATCCCCGCCATGCTGCCGCCCGGCACCTGGGATGAAGGGCCGCGCATGGATCCCGTTCCCGCTCTTGGGGAGCACACCGACGCCATCCTGCAGGAACTGGGCATGGACGCGGAAGCGGTGCGCAAACTTCGCGCGGCAGAGGCCATCTGAAGGCCGAATGATCGATCGTCCCGTCGTGCTGCAGGCGCGACGTACGCTGCAGCGCGCCGGCGCCTTGCCCCACACCACACAGTAAAAGGAAACAATCATGGCCCCATCTCGTCGCAGGACTGCCGCTCGGCAAACGCCCAAAACCGCAAGAGCCGCACGACGTCGGCCGACGG
>JANOIK010000281.1:0-5096 GCA_031407585.1 Planctomycetota bacterium
GACGCGCTTGACCACGCGCGTTGAGTTGTTCTGGTACTCGACAACGACGCCGTGGCCGTTGCGGTCGACGATCGAGCCGAGTCGGCCGACGACGGACTTCTCCGATTGCGTGACCGTCACCTTCTCGAAGCGGTACTCCATACCCTCGCGGCTTTTGTAAATGAAGTCGACCGTGCCGCCGGCGGCGCCGGAGGTGTAGGTGACTTCGCCTTGAAGATCATTTGGCAGCGTGAAGACTCCGCCGCTCACCTTAAATACGTGCCGCTGGCCGCTGGAATCCAGCCACACGCGATCGCCGTTGGGCTCGGTGTAAATGAGGTCGCCGAAGCTGTACATCCAGCCGGCGCCCATGCCGAAGTCGTCTTTTGACTGGGCATCGTAGTGGCGCGAGAATGTCAGCGGCACGCCGGCATTGGCGAAGACGATGTCCGTCTCGTCGCGGTACATGTTGCCGTTGGCGATGTTTACGGGGTCGCCGGCATAGGTGAAGTTCGCAAATACCGGCGGCAACGGCGGTGGCGCGGTCTGCTTCCGGCCTGCGTAGCCGCCGCTGATCTCGGCGGATCCTCCAGCGTCGCTGGCAATTCTGAATTCCCGGGACTGTCCTGTTGGACCGACCGTCTCCACGATGTAGACATCGCCCTCCCAGCTCCCCGGTGGGGCGGTGAATGTACCGCTCCACTCGCGGAGATTTGTGCGATATTCCGGGACAAGGATTCTGACGGAGCTGGCGGCGTCGCCGGCGGGATTAAGCTTGCTCCAAAGCGTGGCCGCCAGGGTGGAGGGGTTTTTATGGTTGGAAAGCTGCGATGCGAGATAGGACTGGTTCACCGTACCGCCCGGCGGTGTCTCGATCGCGTCTTTGCGCCAGTTGGCGACGTGGTCGAACACGCGGACGCTGCCGTCCATGAAGCTTTCAAACACCATGACCGAATCAGGTCCGCCAGATGGAGATGGGGCGGCAGAGCTACCCGTCGCTGTGAGGCCAAGATATCGTTGGACTGCTCGCTGAAGACCTTTGGCCGTCGAGATGCTGTTTGAGCTGATGACCTCCTCGACGATGTTGTGCTCCATCGCGGAGGAGTTGTAGCCACTCAGCTGGCCTGCCTCGTCGTGAAAAAGGCCGGTCGCGACATCGCAAAACACGGCATTGATGTTAGGCAGGTCGACAAGAAAGTTCTCGGGAGCGATGCCGAAGGGCAAGAATTCGATTTGAACGTCAGGCGTGGTCTCCGGCGTTGGATCGACGAACAACACCGGATCGGCCTTGACGATTCCGGAGCCCACCCACTGTTTGCCGCCGACGGTGCGCGTCAGCGCGGCGATCGACTCGTTGTAACGATTGAAGTCGAAGAAGTATTTGGCCGCGGCGTAGCTGGCCAGCTCGTCGGCGTCTTCCGGCCCCACTCCCGTGGCAACGGCGTTCAGTGCTCTTGCGGCTAGGGCCGCGACACTCTCGCGGGAGTGTTGATTGGCGTCTAACCCAATGCCGATCAACTCGCGCGCATGCTGGTGAAAGACGGGCGATTGATCCCAGACGGTTTGTTGAGAAGCAGGAAGGAACAATCGCGGCGCGAGATGCTCGATCTTGATCGACACGGCTTGATTCAAGGTCAAATCGTTCGCAGACGTGGTGTTCGTCGCCGCGACGGCGCCATCGACGACGAGCCGCGACCAGTAGTGACCGCTAGCGTCTGTTGCGATAGAGGCGGGATTGTTGACGGAGCCAACGCTTGGAGCAAAGGTAATCTCGATCGGCTTGAGTCCGTCGCGAGGAAGCAACATCTCCTTGGACCACAGCGGAGTCGAAGGTGCGCTGTCCTTCGTGAAGGAAATAACGGCCCGGTGGACGAGCTGAGCCTTGAGAGTGGCGTCGTTCAGGATCGCGTCGAGGCTGTCGACGGTTGTTACGTTCTCTTTGGTCATTCCCTCGGCGAGTCCCGCGGGAACTGCGGTGAAGACGCGAGTTATGATCGGACCGTCGAACCCAACGTCCGCAATGCTGCTGCCGCGGGGAATCGCGGCGCTGGGATGCGACACCAGGTAGTCGGTCACCTGGTCCTCGAAGAACTCAATGGGAAGGCGATGATCGGCGACCGGGTCGAGCTTTAGGTAGTCGTACTCGTCGAAAAGCCCTCGATCGTTCGCGGCGCCCGACAAGGATAGCGTTGCGCCCAAGGTAATTCCCGCCTGTCGATCCTTGAATTTCCATGAGGGATCTAGGTCGACGGCGGCAAGACCGCTCGCCGTCGGCAGCATGGCGGTGACCCATGCGTGTTTGAACGAAATCCATTGGCTGTCGGGGGATTTGCTCGCGCCCCGATCCATGGTTGTGGAAACGACATTCCACGCTGCTACTCCCGTCGTCACTCCGAGCCACTTGGCAACTTCTGCTGTGCTTACAATGACTGTGCCGTAAGCGATTTGCGCGTTCACGCCCAGGGCCGTCAGTTTTTGCTCGAGCAGCGCCGCTTGGTCCCACGCGTTGCCGCCTTTGGTTTGCTGGGTCGCGACCGTTCCCTTCATGAACCCGGGATACAGCTCGAGCTCAACATTGTTGTAAACCCACGCAAACTCTTCCAGCACCTTGTCGAGTTGCGCGTCAACATTCAAATGCGTGCCGCTAACCCCGGCGTTGAACCACGATCCCCAGTTCGCGGCGGCCAGCATCGTTCCCGAACCGGCGGCGTTCACGTTGGAGAGACTTACGAACCATGGATTCGTCGGCGACGTACGTGCGATGAGGTCATCGCGGCCGTCCCGGTTCGCATCTCCCACGTGGATCGCGGTGAACCCCGCGTCGGTCATGGTCGCCACGCTTGTGCCTTGCAGCCGTCCGCCCGCGACGTCTTCGTAGTCCAGCACGCTCCACGGGGCTGAGGTTGCCGTGCGTACCAGCAGTTCCTGCGATCCGTCGTCGTCGAAATCGCCGACGTACTTGCCGGTCCAACTGCCGGTGATCGCCAAGTCCCTAACGTGAAACGCCGAGCCGTCGGAGACGGCAATCGACCAACCATTTCCGGTCGCGTTCCGCATGAGCACGTCGTCGCGGCCGTCGCCGTTGAAGTCGCCAGCGATGAACTCGGTCCAGTTGGCGGTCGCAAGCGGGCCGGAGGAAACGGCGCCCCAGTAACTCATCGTCCAACCCTGAAGGTTGGCGGCGCCCTCCGCGACGACGAACGTTTTGGAGAACGGGCTGTAGTACAGGCGATCGGTGCGGCCATCGCCGTTGAAGTCCGCGGCCGCGACGACCGCGTTGCCGATCTCGACGGCGCCAAGATCGACGCTGCCGACCGTCGAGTTCTGCACGGTGTAGTCGTCGACGCCCCGATCGAAGATGCGCTGGTCTTGCCAGGGGGCAACGACATTCGTGTCCCGGGCCTTATCGATGGCGGGACTTCCGGGGAGCAGCAAATGCGTTTGCGTCGGACCGCCGTAATTGCCGAGCGGCGCCAGCCGCGGGTTCAACGGCGTTCCTGGCGTCCCGATCTGGTTTTGCAGCGAGCCGCCGCCTAGATTCGTCGTCCCGGCGCCCGCTCCGAAGAGGTTGTTCGCGCTTCCGGAGGTCAGGACGCCGATCACATCGTCGGCTGCGGCGGCAGGCGTCGTGTTTGTGGCCACGATGCTGTTGTGGATCGTGACGCTGCCCTCGCTGCCGACAATCTGCACACCCGCGCCAACGCCGGCGCGATTATTGGCGATGGTCGAATTGATGATCGTGACGGGCGCGGCAGTGTTCCAGATTCGCAAGCCGCCGCTCGCCGTCGACTCGTTTCCGGAGATCGTGCTGTTCACGATTGAAGCCGAGGCGGTCGAAACGCCGCTGAAGCGCACGCCGCCGCCGTCGCCCGCCGCCGACCCCGTCGGCAACCGGTTGTTGGCAACGGTGCTTCGCTCGACGAGAAACACGCCGGTTCCGTCGATCTGGACATTGAGGCCCGCCCCGTACCGGCCGCGATTGTCCGCGATTGTGCTCTTGATGACCCGCAGCGAAGACGTCTGCGTCGGCAGCACGCTGCGGCTGAACACGCCGCCGCCTTCGTCGCTGGCCTCGTTGCCTGCGACGACGACGCTCTGCAGCGTGAGGTCGCCGCGATTGAGAATCCCGCCCCCATCCCCGGCGTCGCCGGCGACGGCGAATCCGCCCGTCATGGTAACGCCGCTGACGGTCGCAAGGACGCCAGTGTTGACGGTCAGCACCCGACTCAGGCGCTGGGCGTCGATCGTCAAACTGCTCGCCCCCGGACCGACGATCTGGGTTGAGGCGCCAACGGTGAGCTCGCCGGCGGTCAGGCGAATTGTCCCGCCTGTCAGCGAGGGGTCAAACAAAATCTGCGAGTTCTGCGGCGTGACCGCCGCGAGTGCTTCGCGGAGCGACGTCAATCCATTCCCGGCCGTGGTGTCATCAAGCAGCGTGTTGACGGTAATCGACAGCATTTGCCGCGGTTCGAGTTGTTCGACGCGCGACGATCGATGTAACTCGCGACGGCGTCGCGCTTTCTTCTGCGGTCCCCGGCGAAATCCAAGTTGCGTGAGCGTTTTCATCCACGACGATGGTTTACTGCGCATCGAAAATTCCCTTGGCGGCCACCGACGTGCGGCGGCAGATTAAGATTTCAACAGAAGAACAGGTCGGTGGCGGGCACTGCAGGCGCATTGCCGCACGAGTCGGGGTAGAGAGCAACACAGACGAGTCATCGCGCATTCATGCGCATACGTTTTGAATCGGGCTACGCGACCGAGAGATCGCGCACGGCAATCCGTGCCTCGGCGATGAGGAGTGCGGTCGTTATATCGACTGGTCGAAAATCGACAAGAAGCTTTCGCAAATAAAGATCGCGAAATCCGCCCCCATGCATGTATTTACATCAACGCCAGGATAGCGATTGGGGTATTTACCCCAACGCGAAAGAACTTCGCACGACGGCGAGTCGAAGAAATCGCTTCGACAGCGCATGCAAATGCCGGTGGGTGTGCGAAAGAGTCGCGTCCCCACCGGCATTGCTTAAGTCAGTTGCTCACACGCGACACGCCGTTTAGCGTGTGGTGCGCGTCGTTTGTAGTGTTCTAGGTAACCGGCGGTCGGCGTCCCATGA
>JANOIK010000283.1:0-4595 GCA_031407585.1 Planctomycetota bacterium
TGGCGTGTTTGCAGGCGGGGCGTAGCCGAGCGGTCGAGAGATGGCGACCGCAAGGCGCGGGGGATTTCCTCCCCATCATCGGCAAAGCCGTGCAGGCAGGGACAACCTGAGTAAGCCGGTTAAAGCCAAAGGTTGGGCGCCACGGTGCGGCTGCGTAATATGGCGAAACTTTGCGGGCGACAGCAACGCCGCCGCCGGCGCCGGTTGCACCGTTTTGCGTTGGCGCCAAGCATGCGGACCGGTCCGCTTGCTGTCATGCGGGTCACGGCCCACGCTCGATGAATTTGGGGAGGCGCCCTTACTTGCGAGGCTCGCATGAATGGATCAGTGCGTTATGTGTTGGCCACTGCCGCGATCGGCGCGGCGCTGCTGACCGCGAGCGCGGCACACGCTCAGTCGGCTGGCTTCATGCGCATGCCGAGCACCCCGATGCAGTACTTAGGCCTCGGATACGGCGCAGGCCATCACGCGCCGATCGTGCGCACGCCCGCCGAGCATCCGCCGGCGATGCAACGCAGGACGTTCGTGCCGCCGTGCTACGGAACACTCGGTCCCGCGTGCTACTCACCTGTCGGTTGCTACGGCCCGGCGTGTCATAGTCCGGCGTTTGGCGCCGCGGCGACTCCCATGCCGCAGCAGCGCCCCGCAGGCGTTTACCAGCCGATGGCACGCCGCCCCATGCCTGGCTACGCAACGCACTAGCGGCGGGCTAGAATCCCGCTAACGAGCGGCCGGGTTGCCACCGCGTCTCGCCTCTCTGAATCGCCGCCGGCGCCGCCGCATGACGCGCGCGCTTGGCGCCCTGGTGCGAGGCGTCGAACGTGGACCCCTGGTCAATCATCGTGCTTGTCGTCGTGGCCGCGGTCGCGTTGGTCGCGATCACTCGCCGCCGGCGTATTGCTCAGGACTCCCTGCGGCGCGCGGACGCACTTTCGGGTTTTTCATCGGAACTGCCTGAACTGGGTCGGGCGTTTCTGGAAGCGGCGTCGGCAACGGGCAAGCCGCGCGGCCTTCGTTGGGAGGATTGCCGCTTGGAGGGCGACCCTGTATTCGCCGTGGACCGAGTGAACGGCGACCTGTTCGCGCTGGTGAACGCCACCGTCACCTTCTCGGCAGTCGAGGGCGGCGGCATGGAAGACGTCGAGGCGGTCGGCAATCTCCGCGCCGCCACCGCCGTGTTCATCCATCGCGGCGGCGTGTGGACCTCCGACGGCCGCGTCGTGTTCAATCTGAATCCCGCCGAGGCGCTGAACCACTACCGCGACAGCTTGGCGCCGGTGGGGGCCGAGGCTCCCTAACGACCGTCTCGTTAAGTGAGTGCAATCACTGGGTTTCGCAGCGTTCCGAGTCCCTCAACCGTCACCTCCACGACGTCGCCCGGCTTCATGAACACCGGCGGCTGCCGAGCGGCGCCGACGCCCGGCGGCGTGCCCGTGTAGAGCAGATCGCCCGGCAGCAGCGTGCACACGTGCGACAGGTAGCTCACGAGAAAATCGACGCCGAAGATCAACTGCCGCGTGTTGGAGTTCTGCATCACTTCGCCGTTGAGCCGCAGCTCGACGCCCAATTGCTCGGGATCGGCCACTTCGTCCCGCGTTACTAGGTAGGGGCCCAGCGGCGCGAAGCTGTCGAACGACTTGCCGAGCAGCCATTGCTTGCCCGGCTTGTTCTTCTGCCAGTCGCGGGCCGAGACGTCGTGCCCGCAGCAGTAGCCGGCGACGTGCTCGCGAGCGGCTTCGCGGCTCACGCGCCGCGCTGTTTTTCCGATGACCACGACCAGCTCCGCCTCGTAGTCGACTTCGGTCGACTCGGGCGGCAGTTCGATCGCCGCCCCCGGGCCGCGGAGGCAGGTTGGCAGCTTGTTGAAGATCACCGGCTCGTCGCCGACCGTGGCGCCTGTTTCGGCGGCGTGGTCGGCATAGTTCAGGCCCACGCACAGGATCTTCTGCGGGTCGAGCACCGGGGCCAGGAGCGTGAGGCCTTCTAGCGGCACGCCGCGTCCGCTCGCTGCCGCCCGCGAAGCTTGCTCGAGCGCCGATTCTCCGCCTTCCAGCAAACCCTTCACCGTTGCCGGCAACGTCGCGTCGGCGTCGCAGAGATCGACCACCTCAATCACGCCCGCGGCCGTCGTTCGCACGGCGCCGCTGCGCGGCGCGCCGTCTCGTTGGTAAGTCACCAGTCGCATGGTAGGAAAATCCGTGAGGTCGTGCCGTGATTGTGTGGGTGGCGTCGCCGTCGTCAAATTACCCGCCGCTGGTTCTCTGAACAAGCGCGGCCTTCGTCGTGCGTGCCGGTCGTGCCGGTTGAACCGGATTGGCGGCCTGGGGGCTGAATACGCTGGGTTTGGTTTGCCGGCCGTTGGGCAGTGACCTACGGTTGAGCAGGCAATTGGCGCCGCGCACGACGAGGATTCTGCGCCAGCCTTGCCCACGCACCCACTGCCTTAAGACTGCACTGAAATGGCCGACGCGATTACTCCCTATACCGACGCCGGGAGCGCCGCGGCGACAGTGCTCGGTCCGCCCGGCGTCGATCGCCGCCGGCAAGAGACCGAGTCGCGCGTAGCCGAGATCAGCTCGCTGCTCAGCGCGCTGGAAGAAGCGGCGACGGTCGCGGCCCCGAAGCTCGCAGCCGCGGCTCCTGCGCACGCCTCTGCCGAATGGCCGACAGCCTCGACCTACGTGCCTGTTCCCCCGCGGGCTATGCCGCCGGTCGACGATCACGAAAACCGCCTCGTCCAGGTCCGCCTCGGTCTGGCAAGCGGCCTGTTCACCGCTCTGAAACACAAGCATCCGCCGACCGCGTCGCACAGTCTGCGCGTCGCGCTCGGCTGCAGCACCTGGGCATTATACAAACGCCTGGACGACGAGACTCGCGACGCCGTTGAGCTCGCGTCGCTGTTGCACGATCTCGGGAAGATCAATGTCCCCGACGCGATCCTTACCAAAACAACGCCGCTGACCGGCGACGAGCAAGACGTGCTCGACGGCCATTGGCGCGCCGGGGTCGACATCCTCGGGTGCTGCTCCAGCTCGCAACGCGTGCTCGACGCGGTGGCGTACGCCGGCGTGCGTTTCGACGGCGCGGGCGCGGATGACCCGCGCGTCGTCGGAGAGCGGCTGCCGCTCGAAGCCCGCATGCTGGCCATCGTCGACGCCTTCGACGCGATGACCGCAGCGCAGCCCGGTCAGGCGACGCGGAGCCGCGAGCAAGCGCTCGCGGAGCTTTCGGCGGGCGCCGGCTCGCTGTTCGACCCCGTGTTGGTGAAGCAGTTCATCGAGCTGCTCTCGCACGATCAGGATGCGTTGACCGCTCAAATCGCCGGCCGCTGGTTCAACGAGCTCGGCAAACGGCAGTGCGAATTGCCCTGGCAGGTCCACCCCGTCGTGGAGCAGGAGCCGCAACAAGAGTCGTCCGCCGTGGGGCCGTCGTACTTCGAACAACAGTTGATCGACTCGATGCACGACGGCGTGATCTTCGTCGACGTGCATTCCGAAATCTTTCTGTGGAGCAAGGGCGCCGAGCGGTTGACGGGCGTCAGCAGCTCGGCCGCAACGGGCCGGCATTTCGTGCCGAGCTTGCTCGACATGTGCAACACGGCCGGCCGCCGCGTGCGCGACGAGGCGTGCCCCGTAGCCCGCGCGGTCGCCAGTGGCGCCCAACTGCGACAGCGGCTGGAGATCCTCGGCCGCCAGGGCGGGCATGTGGCGATCGACCTGCACGCCATTCCCGTTCACACGCCCGACGGCGACCTGCTGGGCGCGACCATCGTGCTGCACGACGCCGAGCCCGAGGCGTCGCTCGAAGAGAAGTGCGAGGCCCTGCACGCCGAGGTCACCAAGGATCCGATGACCAAGGTGGCCAACCGCGCTGAGTTCGACCGCATGCAGGCCTTGTTCATGGAGGCGCATCAGCAGGCCGGCTTGCCGTGCAGCCTCATTATGACCGACATCGATCACTTCAAGCACATCAACGACACGTACGGCCACCAGGCGGGCGACGAGGCGATCATCTCGGTCGCGAACCTGCTGAAGGGCATGTGCCGATCCGGCGATCTCGTGGCTCGCTACGGCGGCGAAGAGTTCGCGGTGCTGTGTGCCGACTGCGGCATGGCCGACGCGGCTGGCCGCGCCGAGCAGATTCGTCGCAAGTTGTCTGAAACGACGCACGCGTCGCTGGGAACCAAGCGCATCACCGCCAGCTTCGGCGTCGCCGAGCTGCAGGGCAACGATACGCCCGAAGCAATGCTCCGCCGGGCTGACACCGGCTTGCTCATGGCCAAAGAGAAGGGCCGCAACCAAGTCGTTCAAGTGGGTGCTCGTATGCAACAGCCAGTCAAGAAAAAGAAGTGGTGGAGCTTCGGCAGTCTGCGCCCGCAGCCGATTCTGGAAGGGATGTTGTCGACCGATGTGCCGATCGACATCGCGATCCAGAAGCTGCGCGGCTTCATCTCGGATCAGAAGGCGAAGCTCATCTCGACGCGCGAGAACCACGTCGAGATGGAGCTCTCGGGCGAGTCGATGGGTCAGCACCGCCGTCAGAACGACCGCGCTGAGCCCTTCCGCGTGGAGATCGAGTTCGGCGAGAAGCGCGTC
>JANOIK010000356.1:0-2346 GCA_031407585.1 Planctomycetota bacterium
ACACGCGGCCCAACATTGGTGCGCCTCCGGAGTGAATCGCCCTGAGGCAAGTCTCCCAAAAGCACGCCACAAAGTCACGAATCCAACCGCGGAGACGGCTGAAATGCTAGCTTGAAAAGCATCGGCTCACGCCCCTGGCTAAGAACTGCCGGCCCGTTGGGCCTCAATGCAATTGAGGCCGCCGCATTGATCGGACGCTCAATGACTGTCAAGGAAATCCGTCGCTACGCCAGCGACCGGTAATACTCAATCGACCGCCGCAGGCCTTCGTCAAAGTCGATGGCGGGCTCGTACCCGAGCACCTCGCGCGCGGCGGTGATGTCTGCCAGGCTGTCGCGCACGTCGCCGGCGCGGGCGGGTTCGAACACGGGCTCGATCTTCGTGCCGAGCACGCGGTTGATCGCCGCGATGAGTTCCAGCAGATTGTACTGCCGCCCGCACGCCACGTTGAACACGCGACCCGCGGCGTTCTTCTTCTCCGCTGCCGCCAGGTTGCCCTGCACGACATTTTCTACGTACGTGAAATCGCGCGACTGCAGGCCGTCGCCGAAGATCGTCGGCCGCTTGCCGGCGAGCATCGCCACGACGAATTTCGGAATCACCGCGGAGTACTCGCCGTTGGGATCTTGCCGCGGGCCGAAGACGTTGAAGTAGCGGATCACCACGGTTTCGAGGCCGAAGCTTTCGGTGAAGCACTGGCAGTAGGACTCGCCCGCAAGCTTCGCCGCTGCGTAGGGCGACAGCGGAGCGGGCAGGTCGCTCTCGCGTTTGGACATGAACGGCTGGTTGCCGTACGCACTGCTCGAGCCGGCGTACACGACGCGCCGCACGCCGCCGCGACGGGCCGCATCCAGGATGTTCAGCGTGCCGGTGGCGCACGCGGCGTGCGTTTCCAGCGGCTCCTTCAGGCTGCGCGGCACCGAGGCCAGCGCGGCCTGGTGGTACACCACGTCGACGCCCTCGACCGCCTTGGCGACCTGTTTCACATCGAGCACGTCGCCCTCGACGAACTCGATCTTGCCGGCGACGTGCGCGAGGTTGCGCTTCGCGCCCGTGCAGAGGTTGTCGAGCACGCGCACCTTGTCGCCGCGCTCGGCGAGGGCCGTGGCAATGTGCGAACCAATGAAGCCGGCGCCGCCGGTGACGAGATAGTTCATGGGGGGAAGGGGTCAGGAGTCAGGGGTCAGGAAACGATGGCCACGGTATTCGGTCCCGTTAGCCGCGCTCACGGAGGTCCGCCGCAGCGGAGCGCTTCCGGCAAAACCAAGCCGCAACGCGCCTCGCCCAAAGCGTAGCTTACGCCCCAATTCCGGGCTACGGCCCAGTACGCCACTGCTTGAAATGCTGGACCATGCGGTCGTCCAGCCGCGGCACGGCGGCGTTGAGTCGCTCCGACAGGCGGCCCGGCGGCGTTCCGCGGTGAATGTCCGCGATGTACTCGACCAGCGTCCGGTGGGCCGCCACCGGACCGTGCAGCATGAAGTGGACCCAAGCCCACGCGAAGCGATACTCGACGCCGCCCATGTCCGTGATGTCCTCCGCGGCTTCGAGCGACGGCACCGTGCGAACCATTCCCAGCCGTAGGTTCCACTTGAGCGCCGCCAGGTGCGGATGCCCAAACGCCCGCTGCGCCTCGGGCATCTCGAAATACTCGGCGAGGCCCTCGTCCAGCCACAGCGGCACCATCGCCAGGTTGGCGTGCAGCAACGCGTGCGTGCACTCGTGCCGCAGGTCGACCGGCAGCTCCGGCTGGCGGAAGGCGTACACCGACGCCTGCTGGTTACGCTGCACGAACAACGCCCGCCGATAGGGCAGGCGCGGGAACATCTGCTTGAGCGCGTCGCGATGCGCTTCCTCATCGGCCCGCAGTTGCACCTGGATGGTGTTGTGCGCCGGCAGCAGGCCCAGAGTGCGCTGTAGCTCGTGCTCCAGGCCCGAGAGATCACGAATCGCGCTGTCGATTGCCGGCAGCGGGAAGTCGGCGACGATCTGGAACGGCCCGTAGTCGCAGCGGTCGACCCACGCGGGCGCGGCGGCTCGTGTGCGCGCGGCGCCGCCGAGCAGCGTGACAATTGCCGCGCCGCCGGTGGCCAGGAATTCGCGCCGCGAGGATGCGCCCATCACGCCGCCTTGGTTCGAGAGAAGAGCCGGCGCCAACCGCGCGTGGCGGCGGGCGTTGATCGGCGGCCGGCGGGGACATCCTCGCCCGCGGCCACTCGCGCCGGGTGTTCGCAACAAAGGTCCGCCGCGGCGTCTTCGCCCGCGAGCTCGGCGATGCGAGCGTACGCCCGCCGTAGCCGCGGCCGCCGCGACTGCAGGCCGTGCGCGTCGGTCGCCACGAAGTGA
>JANOIK010000384.1:0-2635 GCA_031407585.1 Planctomycetota bacterium
TGCGGGCTCGAGGGCGCCCTCCAGCACCGGGCCGACGACCTCGTGGGCATCATCAACGGCGTCGACTACGGCGAGTGGAACCCCGCGACCGACAAGTACCTGGCCGAGCATCGCTACACGGTGAAGAACTTCACCACCGGCAAGGCCGCATGTAAGGCCGACCTGCAGCGACGGCTCGGCCTGCCCGAGCAACCGCGGGCTCCGCTGATCGCCGCAGTCGGGCGGCTCGTCGACCAGAAGGGCTTCGACCTGATGGTGCGGGTCATGAAGCAGTGGGCCGTCCAGATCGACGCCCAGTGGGTGATCCTCGGCACCGGCGAGCCCCGCTACCACCACGTGCTGCAGGCGCTCGCCGAAGAGCACCCGCAGAAGGTGGCCGTGCGGCTGGAGTTCTCCGACGAATGGGCCCACCGCATCGAGGCCGGCGCCGACATCTTCGCGATGCCCAGCCAGTACGAACCGTGCGGCCTCAACCAGCTCTACAGCCTCAAGTTCGGCACGGTCCCCGTCGTGCGAGCGACCGGCGGCCTAGTCGACACCGTGGTCGACGCCAACGAGCAAACCCTGGCCAACGGCACGGCGACCGGTTTTTCGTTCGAGGATTACACGTCGCTCGAACTGGCCGCGGCCCTCGAGCGTGCCTGCCGGGCGTACGCCGACCCGGTGGTCTGGTCGCAACTGGTCGAAACCGGCATGCGACAAGACTGGTCCTGGGCCCACAGCGCCGACCAATACGGCGTGCTTTACGAGCGAACCCTCAGCCGAGCGCCGCTGGCGGTGGGGTAATCGCCCATGCCCGAGCTGCGAATCGATCCCATCTCGGGCCGCCGCGTTTACATCGCCGAGGAGCGGCTGGGCCGGCCGAATGATTTTGATGAGGTCGCCGCGCCGCCCCATGCGGCGCCTGCCTCAGCCGCCGTACGAGACGGCTGCCCGTTCTGTGCCGGCCACGAAGCCGCCACCCCGCATGCCTCCCTCGAAGTCCACAACGCCGCGGGCCAATGGCGCGTCCGCGTCGTGCCAAACAAGTTCCCCGCTGTGTCACTCTCATCAGCGGCGATCGGCGCTCACGAAGTCATCATCGAGTCCCCCACCCACGCGACGGAGCTGCTCGAACTCGACGCCGACCAGTTCACGACCGTCCTGGCCGTCTATCGCGACCGTCTTGCTCACTGGGCCCGCGACTCCCGCCTTCGGCACGGCATCGTGTTCAAGAACTCCGGCCACGGCGCCGGCGCATCGCTCGAGCACGTCCACAGCCAGCTCGTGGCGCTGCCGTACGTGTCGCCCTCGGTCGAGGCGGAGCTCGCGGGCGCCCAAGAGTTCGGCGCCGCGCAGGGCGCGTGTATTTTTTGCCATCTTCTTGCCCAAGAAATCGCCGCCGCCGAGCGGCTCGTGTTCGCTCGTGACGGTTATGCCGCGCTCTGCCCCTACGCCGCTCGCCAGCCGTTCGAAACCTGGATCCTGCCCACCCGCCACGCCGCCCGGTTCGACCAAACGCCCGACGCCGAATTGCCCGACCTGGCCCGCGCCATCCGCGGCGTCGTCGGACAGCTCGCCGCCGTGGCCCGCAGCGCCGGCCGCGACCTGGCCTACAACCTGCTTCTCCACACCGGCCCGTTCGACGAAGCCCACGCGGCCACCTACCACTGGCACTGGGAGCTGGTCCCCCGCACCACGCATCTCGCCGGCCTGGAATGGGGCGCCGGGGTCTTCATCAACCCTGTTTCGCCGGAGCGCGCCGCCCGCGCGCTCCGCGAGGCGGCCGTCTAAATCCCGCACCATCGGACCAACGCGCGAAACCCGACGCACGCCGTCGCCTCGCCGCCGCGAATCACAAGATTCGCGTCAATCTGCGTGCGAAACGCTGCCGATTCTGTAAACTGGGGCGGCTGCAAGCGCCGCTGGCGCCTGTAACGAAGATCGCGACGCCGCCGCCCGAAAGCTCACCGCGATTTGCAAAACCCGCCGCGGCTCCGCTAGCCCTTTCCCTCCAAAGCCGCAAACATAGTAAGGCTTCCCAACCCCCATCGCACCGCACCGCATTCGTTCCGCCCGGCGCGCCCCGCTTCAGCGGGCCGCGCGAACCACCAAACAGCTCCACCGCCCAACCGCCCGTTCCGCCCAGCCCCTCCCGAGCCATCATGAATCACCCCCTGCGCCTCGTCCTCGTGCTCCACAACCACCAGCCCGTCGGCAACTTCGACGGCGTGTTCGAGCAGTCCTTCCAGGACAGCTACCGCCCGTTTCTCGACGTCTTTGAACGCTACGAGGGCCTGCGGATCGCCCTGCACACCAGCGGCTCGCTCATGGAGTGGCTCGACGCCCGCCACCCCGAGTACGTCGACCGCCTCGGAGCCCTCGTGGCCATGGGCCGCATCGAGATCGTCGGCGGCCCGTTCTTCGAACCGATTCTGACGATGATTCCGTCGCGCGACCGCGTCGGCCAAATCACCAGCTACACGCAATGGCTGGAGCGCCGCCTCGGCGCCGAAGTCCGCGGCATGTGGATGCCCGAGCGCGTTTGGGAGCAGTCGCTCACCAGCGACCTCGCCCGCGCCGGCATGCAGTACACCGTGCTGGACGACTTCCACTTCAAAAACGCCGGCCTCGGCGAAGAGCAGCTCGACGGCTA
>JANOIK010000417.1:0-10306 GCA_031407585.1 Planctomycetota bacterium
GCGGAACACCTGGCCAGATCCGGCCCCGCCGGTGTAGGCGTACGTGTCGGCGTAGATTCTGCCGTCGGCGACGTAGCTGGAGTCGAGAATGTTGATCGTGTCGAGGGCGGAATAGTAGGTGGAGCCTTTATTCACTGAGATCCGCATGCGGAGCTGGTGCTCGCCGTTGCCCAGGCCGGGGATCGTGGCGAGGTTGATCAGCGCGTTGGTGGCCGCGGTGGTCTTGGCGAACGTCCCCAGCGTTGTAACTGCGCCGCTCGGGCCTATGGCTTCGAGCGTCATGCTACTCATCGTGTGGCGGCCTGGGGGGGTGGCGAACGCGTAGTTGAGCCGCAAGGCGCCGTCGTTGAAGACGGTGTTACGATTGTCGTCGAGCGAGGCGTCCCACACGTCGAAGCCGGAGAACAGCGTGCTGGCCTGGGTGACGTTGATTCGCTCGCGGTCGACGCCGTCGCCGAGCTGGCCGAAGTTGTTGTTCTCGTTCGACTCGGCGACCTCGCCGGCGGAGTCAGCCTTCATGATGACGTAGAAGTCCTGGCCGCTGAACCCGCTGGGGGCGGCGGGAAGCTTGAGGCTGATGGTTTGCTTGGCACCGGAGCTGGCCGCGGCGATCGACGGGTGAGTCAAGGCCTTGGCGTCGTCGGCGGGCGACAGGAGCACGTCGTCGGTGGAGCCGGCGGCGTCCTTCGAGAGATACCACTGAACATTGAACGCCCCGCTGGCGGTATTGCCCGTGTTCTTGATCTGCGACTGGATGCTAAACGTGCCGCCCCAGTTGGCGGCGTTGGTCGCCACGGCGCTCTGGCCTTTCAAGTCGATCGTGGCGGCCGGGGGCACGGGGAGGCCGGGGTTGACGGTCATGGAGTAGTTAGGGTTCAGCGCGCCGCTTTTGCCGATGACCTGGATGTAGTACGTGCCGACGGTCAGCCCTTTCAGGGACACCGATTCGGCGTTGGTCTTCGAGATTGAAGAGCCGAGCTCCTTGCCGGCGGCGGTGAATACCTTGAGGTCGAGGTCGCCCTTGGCGTGGACGAATTCGAGGTTGACCGCGGCGGTGAGGCTTTTGCCGCCGGCGAGGTTGAAGCAATACCAATCGGCTTTGTCGGCCAGCGCCAAGTTCTTGATGGTGGTGACGGCGGCGAGGTTGCCCAGGCTGCGGGCCGCGGCCATCGTGTCGTTGTTCTCGTAAGCGTCGTCAACTGGCTGGGCGGCGGCCATGAGACGGCGATCTTCAAGGCTTTCGAACTGGAACGCGGGGCGCTTGGGCTTTTGGCGACGAGACATAACTTGGTCCGGGGTTTGGCGGGGGCCGATCTTCGGGCCGCCGGAGGTGGGTGTCCAAGCTGTAATGCGCCCGGGGCGGAGATACGTTACATGGATTCGCCCATGTCCTCAGATGGGGAGGAGTGAGGGCGGCGGAGAGCAGTACCATGCCAGACAACGAGTTGCCGCCGACGATCGCGACCGCGGGCCATCACCGGGCCCTAGATTGCCAAGAAACTCCCATCAAATGGGACCCACTACGGACATTGGGCAACTCAGCAGTACGACGCTGGGACGCCCGTTTTTGGCGGACGCTCGGAGTTTTTGTTAGAAAGTGCGGGCGACCTCTGTGTTACGGGCTTTCGCACTGCGGCCGTTGGTTTTCGAGAGGTCGGCGGGCTCGCCTACGATGTCAACGTCGCGACGCTGCAAGTTCGACGACCGAGCAACGTAATTGACGGCAAGACGCCCGTCTTGTTCGTCCCAAATACGAGCGATTCGGAGCTGGCCAGGGGTGTTACGTTCGTCAACGGCGGCGAGGATGGATTGACGTCGGCGGCCCCGCGGTTCGCCGCCAGCAACTTCGATCATGCAACGTCTTATTGCTGATGATGGCGGCAGTTGGCTAGTGGCTCCGGAAATGCGAGGCCGAATACCGGGAACTCATTGGCGCGTGACACCAGTCAACAATCGACCGTACGCGAACCGCGCGGCGGTTCTCAAGAACCCGTACGTTTGATGGCGCCATCCGCGCGTGCCGCCAACTCATCTCCGCGGCCGGCCTGACGCGCGGCGGCCAATCTGCCCGCCAAGCGCGTCATCAACCCAACGTTTTTGATTCTGTGTTTAACCGGCGATCCGTCGCAACTCGTTTGCCAGTATGACGCCTGATGATTGACCCACGCCATACTCGGCCGCGATAATGCGGCAGAGTTTTACCGCACTTCGGCGGTCGAATACCTGTTAGGCGGACTCGTTATAGGCTCGGTCTTTCGAGCTTCGACTGATGAAGAAAGTAATCGTAATCACCGGCGGAAGTCGGGGCATCGGGGCGGCCACTGCCCGACTGGCCGGGCAGCATGGCTATTCCGTCTGCGTCAATTTCCGACAAGACCGGGAAGCAGCCGAGGGCGTCGTCTAGGCCATCGAAGCCAGTGGGGCACGCGCGATTGCCGTGGCAGCTGACGTGGCCGTCGAGTCGGACGTGAAGCGGCTCTTTGCGACCGTCGATGACACGCTCGGACCTCTCACGGCCTTGGTGAACAACGCCGGCATCCTGGAAACGCAGATGCGCGTGGACGCGATGGATGCCGCGCGACTCCATCGCATCTTCGCCACCAATGTGGTCGGCTCGTTCCTTTGCGCGCGCGAGACCGTGCGGCGCATATCCACGAAGCACGGCGGAAACGGTGGTGCCATCGTGAATGTTTCTTCCGGCGCCGCGCGTCTGGGTTCTCCCGGCGAATATGTGGATTACGCCGCCTCCAAAGGCGCGATCGATACCCTGACGATTGGCCTTGCCCGGGAAGTAGCCGAGGAAGGCATCCGCGTGAATGCGGTGCGTCCGGGATTCATCTACACGGATTTGCACGCGAGCGGCGGCGAACCGAATCGCGTCGAACGCGTGAAGGAGTTCGTGCCCATGAAGCGCGGCGGAAGGCCCGAGGAGGTGGCCAATGCCATTTTGTGGCTGCTCTCGGACTACGCTTCGTTCACGACGGGTGCGTTTGTGGACGTGACCGGAGGGACATAGGCCGCCTAACCATGCGCTGCAGCGAACCCGGCATGGCGTCGGGGTTTGCAATCGTTGCGTCCCGTGCGCCGGGTCGCTGAGCTTGGGTCGTTAGAGCGCACGTTCGACCGTCCCGGGCCCGCAAGCGTCAGGCAAGTCTTGAAGTACACAGCATGAAGGTTGCAGCTTATCAAGCGCCGCTGACTGGCCTCGGAGATGTAGGCGCCGCGGTGTCGCTGATCCGTCAGCAGGTTGAACGCTGCGAAGCGTTAGGTGTACAAGTCCTGTGTTGCCCCGAGGGCGTGCTTGGTGGCCTTGCGGACTACGCGGACGAGCCACGCGCGATTGCCATCGACATGAAGGGCGGTCAACTCCGAGAACTCTTGAAACCTCTATCGAATCGGACCGTCGCAACCATCATCGGCTTCACAGAGATCGACCAACGATCTGACCGGCTGTACAACTCCGCGGCGGTGTGGCAGGACGGGTCGATCGTCGGTGTCTATCGCAAGGTTTATCCTGCCAACAACCGGTCTGTGTATGATCATGGTGAAGAGTTGCCTGTGTTTACTGTTGGTGGGCTTACGTTCGGCATCGTGATCTGCAATGACTCAAACTATCTCGAGCCTGCGCGAGTAATGGCCCACAAGGGCGCAGCGGCGATATTTATCCCCACAAACAACGGCCTTCCGGCCTCAAAAGGCGGGCCTGAGTTGGTTCGGTTAGCACGAGCGATTGATATTGCCCGGGCCGTTGAGAACAGCGTATCGGTCGTTCGCGCCGATGTTGTTGGATGCATGGGGGAATGGGAGTGTCACGGCTCGTCAGGAATCGTCGACCCTGACGGCAACGTTTTACAGGAGGCCGCAGTGATGGAAGACGCTCTGGTAGTCGCAGAAATCGACATCGCACCGCGAGCCAAACGTCGTGGGTGGGATTCACATAGGAATCCCAGAGTGATCAGCCAATACCTCCGGACCATTCACAGCACTGAATTGCTGGAGCCGGATGCTAAGACAGCTACCGAAACGTAAATGGAGCAGCGCGCTTGAGTGTGCGCTCTAACAATGCGCTGCGGACGGACGTGCCAAAAGCGTTACGCCTTTTGCGAAGCGCCAAAGCCGCGCCGCTTTTGGCACGCCGCTGAGCGCAACGTTATCCCGTGAAAAACGGAGTAGACCCAACTACTCACCTAGGTTTGATACGTGCCATCAACAGACCGTTCGTGAACCGCGCGGCGATTCTCAAGAACCCGTACGTTTGATGGCGCCATCCGCGAGCGCCGCCAACTCATCTCCGCGGCTGGCCTGACACTCGGCGGCCAATCGGGCCGCAAAGCGCGTCATCAACCCAACGATTGCGGGACGTGCTTCTTCAGCGGATCAGCTGGTAGAAAGTAAGGCTCCCAAGGGAAAGTCTGCGGGTGGCCCGTGTTTGACTTGGGCCCCCCCCGGACGGACTCCTCTCCCACCATGCACCGTCCCAAACTCCGGGCGGGCGCCCAAAACACGTCGAAAAACCCCCCACGGAGATACGGTTTGGGAGGGCAGCGTGTTAGGATAGAAGACTTTGTGGGCTTGGTTCGTCGGCCAGCTCAAACCCTAGCGGATATCTGGGATCACAGGCTCAGCCATGCGTAGTTCCCTGGGTTTCCCAATCAGCGTTTTGACGGCCGTCAGCATTCTCGGCTCGACCGCGTATCGAGTTTCGAAGGTCGACGCCGCCGACAACACCTGGACCAATGGCGCGGCCAACTCGGCTTGGAACACCACCAGTGCCAACTGGACCGCCCCCGCGGTGTGGAACAACGCGAATGTCGACAGCGCCATCTTCGGCGCGGCGGGCGTCGGCACGGTCACGTTGGGGACGCCCATCACCGCGCGCGGCCTCAAGTTCAACACCAACGGCTACGCCATCATCGGCTCCACGATGACCCTGTCCGCCGGTGGGGGAGGCACGCTGTCGGTGGGTGAGATCGAGGTCACTTCGGCCTCCGCGGGGATCGACTCGACAATCGCGGGCACGGTCGGCCTGACCAAGACGGGCGACGGCACGCTGAACCTCACGGGTACGAACACGTACACGGGAGGAACGACCATTAGCGCCGGGAGCGTCCAAATTGGGAACGGCCTCAACCCCGGGAGCATCGTGGGCGACGTGACCAACAATGGGGGGCTCACCTTCGGCAACTCCGGCACGACGAACTTCGCCGGGGCAATCTCCGGGACGGGGACGGTGAATAAGGTTGTGTTGGCCAGCACGTTGGTTCTGACCGGCGCGAATACGTACACCGGCGCGACGACCATCCCGGGCAACACAACGATTCGGATCGGCAACGGCGGGACGACAGGGAGCATCGTCAGCGATGTGAGCAACGGCGGCGCGCTGGCCTTTAACCGCTCCGACGACTCGATCTACGCCGGCACGATCTCCGGGACCGGCACGGTCACCAAGCTCGGGGACGGGAAGCTCTCCCTCACGGAGACCAACACGTACACGGGAATCACGACGATCAGCGGGGGGACGCTATCGATCGGCGCGGGCGCGTCGGGAAGCATTGTCGGCGACGTCGTCAATAACGCCAACCTGACGTTCAACCGGTCCAGTGCCGCCTATCTGGGAGTGATCTCGGGGACCGGGACCGTCACCATCGTTTTTGGCAACCAGTCGTTGGGGGGCCCCAACACCTATACGGGTGCGACGACGGTCACCAACGGAAGGCTCACCATCGGAACCGGCGGGACGACCGGGAGCATCGTGAGCGACGTGGTCAATGACGCCAACATGGATTTCTTTCGGTCCAACAATATCACCTACGCTGGGGTCATTTCAGGGACCGGCGCCGTCACCAAGCTCGGCGCGGGCATGTTGAGCCTGACGGGTGACAACACCTACACAGGCGTAACGACAATCAGCAATGGAATCCTCGACATCGGCGGCCTCGGAACCAACGGCAGCATTGTCGGCAACGTGGTCAACAACTCGGTCATCCGATTCAGCCGGGTTGACGTCATTAGCTACGACGGATCGATCTCCGGCAGCGGCTCCCTCGACAAGCAGGGGGGCGCGAGCAACCTGACGTTGACGGGCGCCAACACGTACACCGGCGGCACGACGATCAGCACCGGCGACCTCAACATCGGCGTCACCAATAACCCCGGCAGCATCGTAGGAGATGTGCTCAACAATGGAGCGCTGAACTTCCAGAACAGCGGCATCTCGACGACGTTCGCGGGAGTGATTTCCGGGGTCGGGCTACTGACCCAAAAAGGAATCAACAGCACGCTGATCTTGACCGGAGCCAACACGCACACCGGGGGAACGACCGTCTTCTTCGGTACGCTGCAGATCGGCAACGGCGGGACGACGGGGAGCTTCGTCGGAAACGTGACCAACCAGTCCGCGCTCGCGTTCAACCGCTCCAACGCCATCGCCTACGGCGGGGTCGTCTCCGGGGTGGGGAGCCTCTCGAAGCTTGGCGCAGGAACACTGACATTGACGGCGGCGAACACCTACACGGGCACGACGACGGTCAGCGCTGGAACGCTGGCCTTGACCGGGACCGCGTCGGTCGCCGGCAGCCTTGCGATTCAAGTGAACGCGGGGGCCGTACTTCAGGTGACTGGATTGACCGGCGGCCTCAGCCACGACGGCGTCCGGTTCGCACTCGGCGATGGCCAGACGCTCACCGGAACCGGCACGGTCAGCGGCGGGGTCAACGTCGGCGACGGCGCCATCCTGACCGCGGGCGGAAGCCTCGGCACGACTTCGGTGTTCGGCAATGTCGACTTGCAGGCCGGGAGCAAGCTCGGCATACAACTCCAGGGGATCAACGACACGGACGCCGACCGCAGTCGCCTTTCACTTACTGGGGCGCTGACATTCGCCGGGACGGCCGGCGACCTGTTCACTGTGGACGTGACGAATTTCGGGTCGTTCACCGGACCGGCGGCGGCGACTTACACTATTGCCAGCGCGGGGTCGATCGCCTCGACGGGCCTGAACTCGCCGCTGACGGTCGTCGTCGGCGCGGGGGGAAATGGCACCGCTACAAACGCCAGCAATATCCGCTTGCGCGTGAGCGGTTTTCAGCCGTTTGAGAAATTTACGCTTCAAAAAATTGGCAACTCGCTGGTCCTCTCCTTTGTGCCATTCTTCGAAGCCGATTTCGACGAAAACGGCCAAGTGAACGGCGCCGACCTCGCGCTTTGGCGGACCGGCTTCGGCACGCCAACCGCCGCCACGCACATGCAGGGGGACGCCAATGCCGACGGAGCCGTCGACGGCGACGACCTTCTCGTTTGGCAGCGGCAATTGGGCTTGGGCTCGCCGGCGACGGCCGCTGCCGCCGCGGTTCCCGAGCCGGCGTCGCTGGCGATGCTCTGCATGGGATTGCTGGCGGTTCTTCGTCGCCCACGAATGACGGCGTCATGAACTCGCGCGTTTCGTCGACAGTGCCGTCAATCGACCGATTGGACACAGTGGGCCGGCGGCGATTGGGCCAGCTTCTGTCCGCATGATCGAGCACTCCGCAGGACGTCGCAAAACTCATCGACCCGCCGACGACTGGCACAGCTGCGGCGCGCCGAGAACTCGTCTCCGCGGCATCGCTGACACTCGGCTGCCATTCTGGCCGCAAGAATGCCCCGGCAAACCAACGAATTTGGCACACCAGCCCGGCTGACGGTCCGCTTGATTCCCGCGGCCCGAGATTGCCGAGTTGCGAGGTGGGCAATCTACGTCATGCCATCGACTCAAAGCCGCCGACAGGTCGCCGGCGCCGCCGCCGTCGGCCGGCTCTTTGGTCTTTGATGTTAATCCTCCTCCGAGTCGGGCGATCTTCTAGTAACGTCCGCCGAGATCGTTCGCTTCAGACAGTGGAACGGGAGCCCCGTCGCTCCCAAGAGTTCTGCTGGCTCACCCGTTGTCGGGGGCGCGATCATGTGGCAAATCTTCGCAATCATCGCGCTGACGCTGGCCTACTTCGTCATGCAGGAAATGTTGCGGCGCTGCCGACTCCCCGTCATGTGGGGATTTTTCTTGCTGACGCCGCTGGTCCTGTCCCCCTTTTGGATCATGACCAACGACTTTGACCCCTTCCCCTGGATCAAGATCTACAGCCTCATGTTTTGCGTGAGTTGGGGGAGCTGGTTGCGCTTTACCCCAGCTGGCGACAAGGTCTTCCTGCGTCACACCATCCTTTGCCTCCTGGCGGCGAACATTGTCGAGGCCTTGGCGTTGGACGCCCTAGGCACGGGAACCTCGCACAACTTGAACGCCCTGGCCGGCATCCTCCTGCTCGTGACCATGCCTTGGTCGGCCAGCCAGGCGCACGTCGATCGGGCCAGCCGCTATCAAGATATCCGCTGCGACTTGCCGTTGGCATGGATCGTCGGCTACACGCTTTGGAACTGGGTTTTTGTGTATCTCAACTACCCGGAACTGGCAGGCCATAACGTCGCGGTGCTGTCGGCCGCGCTGACTCTCGCCTGCCTCGACCGGGGACTCTGGCTCCAGGCCCGCGCGGCGAGCCTGGGCCTGAACCTGCTGCTGCTGCCCAACAACTACGCGGGAATGCTCGCCGTGCACGATGCCACAGGCTGGGTCGACCACCGCTTTGCGATCCTCGCCGCGGCGATCTCCTGCACATGGTTAGCGGTCCACACGCTGATCAAGTTCAACGTCCCGCAGCAGATATCCAATCTGGCGCGGACTCGGACGCCTGATGGTCTGCCTTGCTTTCTCGATGCCTCGGAATGGCCCAGTCAAGTAGGATGAGTTACCGGTCCGCCGGGAACCCGCGAGGGGCGGTCGAGTTCGTCGTCTGCGGAAACTCTCTGTCTGAAGCCATTGCTGGGTTGCCGCTTTGCGGGCAACCCGACCTACGCCCTGCTCAAACCGGAGCGACTTTGGCCCGCTTCTTCTTGCTGGCGGTTGCATCGTCACATGCGGCTAAAGAATGCGGCGAACTGCTGGAGGTGTGTTCGCCGCAGTTAGACCTCAGCGAGTTCGCATCAAGCGACACTTGCACTGGTGGTCCAACCGCTGTTACTTAGCTTGTACAAGCAGTCGGCTCGTATCCCGCGGTGTTTAAGTCGGACGGAAGTCTCTATCCTTTGACTCCAGTGAAGCGGCCTCACCGGGACGCTCGCAGAGGTACATAATCCGTACCCGTCCCACGAACCACACCCGACCTGCAGGTTCGAAAACCGTCGGTTGGCACGTCTTGCCGGCAAATCGGGCCGCCAACGCGTCCAAATTCGGGTATTCTTCGACGCTTCGGTGTGCCAAACCTGCGTTGTCTTGCGTATTCAAATTCTGTTCTCGGTTTGTGAGCGCCGTCGCGAGTTCGCCCAATGCGGTCGGTTATGGATCTTGAGCGACAGCGAAACACAATGTCGCCATCAACCTGTAGAACTCACCTCTCACCACGCGGCGAGTCCCGGGACTCGGTGGCAGAAGCGATGATTGCACAGTTCGCCCAAGCTCAGCAAATCGTTTCCGAGGGCCTCGGCCTCACCCCGCTCGATGACCTGAATGAGAGGCGTTACAGCGCCGACCGAATGCGGGGTTTCCACGTTCCCGTCGCCATCACCCGCCGCGGGGTGGTTGAGATTCTCGCCCGAGACGCCAAGTCCGCCGAAAATGTTGTCGGAGTTTGCGCCGTCCTGGCGGATGGACTTGAAACTCCCGCTGTCCTGCCCGCTCATACTGCAAGGCGACCATGGCCCAGTGGCGTTTCGCAACGTGCGGGTGCATGCACTGGAACCTCCCCCGGCTGACGCCGGGGGCTCGTAAGAAGTGAGGCAAGCGCGGAGGGAAACAATGTCGCTGCGAAGCAGGGCAGGCTGGCACTGGAACTGTTCGTTAAAAACTAGAAAAACCGCTCCAGCTTCCCGCCAGTTCCAGCTCCAACTCGTCGAAGGCTTCGTCGCAGGCGGTGAAGGAGGTTTCATCGGGGTCGGTGAGCAGGTTGAAATCGAGTCCCGCTTCCGCGGGGCGTTGGTTCGCCACCGCCGGGGCCGCCGCATCGTCAGCAACGAGCAGTTCGGCAAGGAACGCGGCGCGGCGTGGGAGGGGGCTTTGCGCGAGCGCATTACGAGCGGGCACGTTGTTCGCGCCCCACTGTGCAAAGGCGTCCGCTTGAACGGCGCTCGGTTCGACTGCCGAAGTGGCGGGAATCGCGCTCACCGCCATTTGGGCCAGCACCGCGGCCGCGGATGAGATGACCAAGGTGAGGTTCGTGCCGTTGTATTCCGGCGTGACCACCAGACCACTCGCGAGGCCGGTGACATTGAGCATGTCGAACTG
>JANOIK010000453.1:0-3887 GCA_031407585.1 Planctomycetota bacterium
CCCTGTTGGTCGAACTCGAATCGACACGCGAGGATATCGATCGCGACCATCTCGGCGGCGTCGGCCGGCGCTGCACTTCCAACGCCGAAGAGGCCGCAAAGCAGGTGGGTGGCGGCCGCGTCGAGCAGGCCGCGGTTCACCTGCACTTGCTGCGCCCGCAGCGAACCCACAAGCCTCTCGGTGCGCTCGCCTCGCCAACGGAGTTCCGCGATGGAGAGATCGGCGACGCCGTCGGCTCGGCATGGCGATCCCGCAGGAAGCATGGTGGCGAGCGGGATGCCGTGCAACTCGCCGCGCGCGCCGCCACTCAGCACGCCGCCGACAAATTCTAGTTGGACTGTGCCGAGAAATGTTGCGTCCTCGCCGACGGGCCTAAGCATCGGCGCTGCGGCTGCGAGCAGCCACGCGGGAAGCTCCATCGTGGTTGCATCGATGGTCGCTCGCACGGTCGCCTGAGAATCTGTTTGAGCGCACTCAATCGCAGCTTGAACCACCTCGCCGCCTTCAGCGGGGCTTGCTGCAAGGCGAGCTTTCCAGGAACCATTACTGCCCAACTCGGCGCGAACTTCCACTTCTCGGAAGACGACTTTTTGGGGGGCGTCGCGGCTCTCGACGACAAGTTCACCAACGGACAGGGCAAGCGAATGGCATTGATCGCGGGTCAGCCAGTTGCAGGCCTGTCCCAACGTCGCCCCCACCGCATCGGCATCGAGCGTAAGACGGCGAATGGAAATCGTGCGGCGATTGCCCGATTCTCGCGATGTGACATCCGTCGCGTCAAACGACGAAGCTGCGGCGCCGCGATCGGCGATCGACAGCAGGCTCGTGCGAACCGTGCCCGGCCGCGGCTGGCGCCAATCCGTCAGTCGCACGTTCGCATGCAGAATGCCGCTTAACTCGGCTTGCGCATCGAGCACGCGCCATGGCCGACGCCCGTACGCAATCCACGAAATCGTCGCGAGCGTCGGCACGGCGCACGCCAGCACGAACGCCAACCGGCACACGCGTCTGCGCGTCGTTTCGTGGAGTCGGAACATCCGTGTCCGTGTCGGGAAAAAGACGCCGGGGTCGGGGACGACCCGGCTCGCTTTAACGTGCTGCCGCCATTTCCATGAAGAGTTTGTATCGAGCCTGCATTTCCACGAGGCTGTCGCCGCCAAATTTGTCGATCACCGCTGCCGCAACCTCGAACGCGACGACGTTCTCGACAATCACGCTCGCCGCCGAGATCGCGCACACGTCGCTGCGCTCGTAGCTCGCTTCGACCGCCTCCTTGGTTTCGAGATTGATCGACGCCAACGGCTTGGCCAGCGTGCTGATCGGCTTTTTGGCTGCGCGGATGACGATCGGCTGGCCATTGGTCATGCCGGCCTCGAGTCCGCCGGCGTTGTTCGTGGGCCGTTCGTAGCCGAGCGTCGTCGTGTGCTTGCGGCTCGCGTCGTAGTGAATTGGATCGTGCACCTGCGACCCGCGCCGCCGCGCGGCCTCGAACCCCAGGCCGATCTCGACGCCCTTGATCGCCTGGACGGCCATCACGGCCTGCGCAAGCCGGCCGTCGAGCTTGCGATCCCACTGCGCGTGCGTGCCCAACCCAAAGGGCACGCCATGAACCTGTACCTCGACAACTCCGCCAAGCGTGTCGCCGTCCTTGCCCGCGCGATCGATGAGTTCCTTGATGGCGGGATCGCGCTCGAGGTTGAGCCCGTACAACTCGCTCTTATCGCGCACGGCCCGCAGTTCGGCCAGCGTGCCCGCGATGGGTTCGATCGTCTCGCCGCCGACCTCCGCGACGAAGCCGAACACTGTGATGTCAAACGCGGCGAGCAATTGCTTGGCGAGCGCCCCGGCGGCGACGCGCACCGCCGTCTCGCGGGCGGACGCCCGTTCGAGCACGCCGCGGATGCTGCCCAGGTACTTCACGGCCCCGGTAAGATCGCCATGACCAGGCCGCGGCTTCGGCAAGTCGTCGAGTCGCTCCAGCTTGTAGTCGCGATTGACGACTTCCAGTGCGATCGGACTGCCGAGCGTGACGCCCTTCCAGATCCCCGACTTGACGTCGACCGTATCGGTCTCGATGCGCTGCCGGCCTCCCCGCCCGTAGCCGCCCTGTCGCCGGCGCAGCTCGACGTTGATCGGATCGACGTCGACCGTCACGCCAGCAGGGAACCCATCGACCAATGCGATCAGCGATTTGCCGTGCGATTCGCCAGCGGTCCAATATCGAAGCATTGCGCGGCAGTGGGGTGAGTCGGAAGTGGAGGAAGTGGCCGGTGTTCGCCGAGCGCGGCGCTCCGGCGGCGGAAGCGTAGGGCCGAGCCCCAAACGCCGCAAGCGCGCCCTGATGCTTGCATTGTACTTTGGCCAAAGTCGGCGAAATAGGCGGGGGCGTGGCAGGTCCGCGCTAGCCCCAGGCGAACTTCTCGCCCGTAATCCGCTCGTAGGCGTCCACGTACTTCGCCCGCGTTCGCTCGACCACCTCGGGCGGCAATTCCGGCGGCGGGCTGTTTTTGTCCCAACCGCTGCCGCTCAGCCAATCGCGCACGAACTGCTTGTCGAACGAGAGCTGAGCATGGCCTTCCTCGTAGCCCTCGGCAGGCCAGAACCGCGAGCTGTCGGGCGTCATGACTTCGTCGATCAGCAGCAGCGAGTCTGCGAGGCCGCCAGCATGCGGCGCCGCCGTCTCGGGCAGCAGGCCAAACTCGAACTTCGTATCGGCAAGAAGGATCCCGCGTTCCAGCGCATGCCGTGCCCCGTGAGCGTACACCTCGAGACTTCGCTGACGGAGTTGCTCGGCCAGATCGGCGCCGATGAGCGATTTCATCTCTGCGAACGAAATATTCTGATCGTGCTCGCCCTCCGGCGCCTTGGTGGCGGGAGTAAACATCGGCGCGGGAAGGCGTTCGGATTCCCGCAGTCCCGACGGAAGCGAGACACCCGCGACACGGCCTAGCTCGCAATACTCCTTCCACGCCGAGCCGCTGAGATAGGCGCGCACGACGCACTCGATGGGCACGACTTCGGTTTTGCGCACCAGAATCGTGCGGCCGGCGAGCGCGTCGCGGTCGGCGCCCGCGGGTAGGTCCATCCGCGCGACGTCGGTTTCCACCAGATGATGCGGGGTCTTGAGCCGGTTGAACCAGAAGTTGCTGAGCTGAGTGAGCACGCGGCCCTTGTCAGGAATCGGCGTGGGCAGCACCCAGTCGAACGCGCTGATGCGATCGGTGCTCACCAAGAGCAGTTTGTCGCCCAGGTCGTAGACATCGCGCACCTTGCCGCGACGGCACGGAACTCCGGCAAGATGGGTTTCAACGACCGGGGCAGACACAGGCGCCTCCTGCGGGAGATCGGGCTCGCGACCACCACTCAATATATCGCGGTTGCCGGGATCACGGCAGAGTCGCAACCGTACACGAAGCTGCCACCTTCGTCCGTCCCTTCCCGAACGAGATGGCAACCGCAAAGTGCGACTCGCACGGCGATGAATCTACGCCATTTGCCGAATCGAAGCTGGCAGCTTGGTGTACGGGGGTCCGCGAACTTGTGACGGAACCGCCCGACTAGTAAAATCGAGGTGAGAGAAGCGACAAGCGACTTGGCATGGGCATTCTCCGCGGCAACCGCCGTGAGGTGCGGCCAAAAGACGGCTCGCGGCGGCGCCCCGAACGCTGCCGCACCGTTATCTCGACTGGCCGCTCAACAAGCTTGCTCGAAGGGGTGCGCAGCTCGCGCTCCCTAGGGCGCGACACCGCGCCGTTCACCAAGGTGCTCCAACATGGGACAGATGCGGTTTCGTCTGCACGAGCGCGACCGCCTGCCCGAAGACGGCCTCCAACGCATCTACGTCGCGGGGGCCGAGGATTTTCCCTGGTCCACGCGCACCGCTTGGG
>JANOIK010000826.1:0-8000 GCA_031407585.1 Planctomycetota bacterium
CAGTACGAAGGCGGCTCCGCCAACTACCGCCGCCAAGCCACCGACGCCGCGATGCGCGCCATCGCCGTCGACCAAGTGACCGCCGCCTGCGACGACCTCCTCACCCGCGACCGCCGCCGCAAAGCAGCGTAGCGCCGCGCGTCTCCAAACTCCGTCGTTTAGCCGCGACGCGCAGGTCCGCCGAAGCGGAGCGCGTCCGCGCCGTACTAACATCACGGCGCCGCCGCAGGCTGCAAATCCACCGTCACCTGCTTGATCTTGCCGTTGAACTCGAACGGCGGCGTGTACTCCTCGTCCACCGCCGACCCCGTGTCGGCGCCCACGTCCAGCGTCCCGCCGAGTCCCAGCGTGATGCCCTGCGTCTGCTCGACGCGGCCCTCGCCCACCGGCTGGCCGTTGACCAGCAGCGTCATGGTCCCGCCCTTACCCATGCCGCCGCCATCGTACTTAAACTCGGCCCGCACCGTCGCGGGGCCCGCCGGCAGCGGCGTCTCCGAAGTCACCCGCGTCACTGTGCGGCCCAAAAAGTTCGCCGCGAACACCGGCTTGCCGTCGCTCACATAAAGCCCGTAGCCACCGTCGCTGCCGCCCATCGAGAGAATCGCCCCCTCGGCCGCCGCGTCGCCCGCCTCCACCTCGGCGGTGAATGAAAACGACTTGTTGAGCAAGTTCGGCGCACTCCCCGCCGGCAGCGCGAGCATGCCGGGGTAGTAGGTGATCGAAGTGCGTTTCCCCACCAACGACGGCCGCCCCTGCAACTCTCCGTTGAGCCGCTCCGTCTTGCGGCCGTCGAGCGGCAGCACGCTGTACTTCGAGGCCTCGCTCCACCACAGGTCCTGCAACTGCCGCAGCTTCTCCGGGTTGGCTGCCGCCACGTCCGTGCTCTGCGAGAAGTCCTCGTTCAGGTTGTACAACTCCCACGTCGCCGTGTCGGGATTCGCCGGCGTCGGACTGCTTTCCCAGGGAATGCCCGTCCGGGACGCCGCCCACCAGCCGTCGTTATAGATGCCGCGGTTGATGAACATCTCGAAGTACTGCGTGCGTCGCCGCCCGGGAGCGTCCGCTTTGTCGAACGTGTACGCCATCGACACGCCCTCGATCGGCTTCTGCGCCACTCCGTTGAGGATGCCCGGAAACTCGATCCCCACCGCCTCGTAAATCGTCGGCGCCACGTCGATCACATGGTGAAACTGCCCGCGCACGCCGCCGCGATCTTTGATCCGCGCCGGCCACGACACGACCAGCGGGTTCCGCACGCCGCCGAGGTGCGACGCGATCTGCTTCGTCCACTGAAACGGCGTGTTCATCGCCCACGCCCATCCTGCCGGGAAATGGTTAAAGTGCTTCGGCCCCCCCAGCTCGTCGATCACCTTGAGGTTGTCTTCCAGGTTCTCGGGCACGTTGTTGAAGAACGAGTTCTCGTTGACGAGCCCCACGAGCCCGCCCTCGGCCGACGAACCGTTGTCGCCGACTTCGTAGAAGATGAGCGTGTTGTCGGCGTCCGGCAGCGACCGCACCACCTCCAGCAGCCGGCCCATCTCGGCGTCGGTCTGGTCGGTAAACGCCGCGAACACTTCCATCATCCGCGCGAACAGCCGCTTCTGGTCGGCCGACAGCGTATCCCACGCGGGCAACTGCTCCGGCCGCAGCGTCAGCTTCGCGCCGGCCGGCACGACGCCGAGCGTCTTCTGCCGCGCGAACGTCTCCTCGCGGTACACATCCCACCCCATGTCGAACTTGCCCTTGTACTTTGCCACATACTGCGGCGACACCTGGTGCGGCGCGTGCGTCGCCCCGGTCGACATGTACAAGAAAAACGGCTTATCCGCCGCGATGCTTCGCGTGCGCTGCAGCCACGCGATCGCCTTGTCCACCAGGTCCACGGTGAGAATGTAATTCGGATCGCGCGACCGCGGAACGAGCTCGTGATTCTCGTACAGCGTCGGCTGCCATTGATCCGAATCGCCGCCCATGAACCCATAGAAGTAGTCGAAGCCCATTCCGCTCGGCCACCGGTCGAACGGCCCCACCTGGCTCGTCTCCCAGTCCGGCGTGTTGTGATTCTTCCCGAACCACGCCGTCGCGTAGCCGTGCTGCCGCAGCACCTCGGCGATCGTGCCCACGTTCTTGCCGATGATGCCGGTGTAGCCGTCGTACCCCGTCGCGGCCTCGGTGATCACGCCGTTGCCGGTTGAGTGGTGATTCCGCCCCGTGAGCAGCGCCGCTCGCGTCGGCGAGCAGAGTGCGGTCGTGTGAAAGCACGTGTACCGCAGCCCTTCGGACGCGAGCTTGTCGAGCGTCGGCGTTGGCGTCTGCCCGCCGAACGTGCCGAATTGCCCGTAGCCGGCGTCGTCGATCAGGATGTAAACGATGTTCGGCGCGCCCTTGGGCGGCTTCACCGGCTGCGGAAACTCCGGCGGATCGCTGTCCGCAAGCGTCCGGCCCACGCTCCCTTCGAAATGAAAGTCGGGATACGGCAGCACGCTCGTCGCCGCCGGGCTCGCCTCGGCAATGGCCGCGGGCGCCTCCGCAGCGACCTGCCCGCGCGCCGTCGCGGCAGTCAACAACACGCCCAACAGCGCCGAGCCAGCGAATTTTGCGATCATGGCGTTCCCCCTTGCCTTGGTACGATGTTCGCAAGCAACCCCAGCAGGCGGGGTCGACGAAAAACCTTACGCCCGAGAGTGTACGCGACCCGCCCCATCAATGCACGCAGCGCCTTGAAATCCCCCTCCCTCGAAGGGACGGGAGCAAGCGAGCACGGCCGCCGGTGGCGGCCGAGCGCAGTGCGGTAGTCCCCGCCGAAGGCGCCGGGAGGGATTCCGGACCGTCGCCATTCACGACGCGCAGATCGCCGTCGCGAATGCTGGTCACCAAAATGCGAATCCTTCCCTGCCGGTGGACTCTCAGAGCGTGGTGTCTACGAGATCCATCATCCCAAAAGCCTCTCACGGCAAATCTCATCCAACCGACCATGCTGCTCTGTCTTCGCCGTCTCAGCCTGCGAACGGCGGCGTCACCGGGGCGCAAATTCTCCGTGGATATGTAAACCCAATTCCTTTTTTTGCTTGACGCAGAGCGATCCCACCGGTAGAACGGCTGCGATTCTTCTCCAATCGCTACAAAACGCAGAGCCAAGTACGCTAAGGCCTGCTTCTCTCGATCACCGAAAGGACTCGGCACATGTTCCGCAACTCAAAGAAGGCGAAGAAATCGCCGGCCCGTTCCGACCGCAATCTAAGAAGTTGCTGCTTCGAAGCCCTCGAAGATCGGCGGCTGCTCGCCAACATGAACTTGAGCCAGGTGCTCCAAAATCCGACCATCGGGTCCATATCGAACTCGGGCGATCGCTTTGCCGGCAGCGAATTCGGCTATTTCACCGCGGCGAACAGCGGCGTGGCCATCGACCGCGGAGTCGTCGTCATTGGGGCGCCAAAGGACGATGAAAGGCAAACGGACGCTGGCGCCATCTTCCTCTACGAAGGCGAATCGTCCGTCCCCTTCAGATTGCTTAATCCCGATTATAACCAGGACCAAGGTGTGGCCAGCGCCTATGAGGACCGCTTTGGAAACGACGTGGCGATCGGCGGACGAAAAGTGTTTGCCGCCGCCCCCTTGGACAACAGCTTCAATGGCTCCACCATCTATTTCGACTCGGGAAGCGTCAGCGCCTACCACATCGACACGCGCACGTGGCAAAAATTCGTCAACCCGAATCCCAATTCCCAAAACTACGGCCACTTTGGAAAGAGCATCGCCGCTACGGATCAGGTGCTCATCGTCGGCGCCGACGAGCGCGCGTCGATTCCAGGCGCGCCCGCCCCAGGAAACGGCGTGGTGTACGCAATTAATCCGAATGATGGGTCGACAGTTAGCTATCTCGACAACCCAACCTCGAATTCAGTGGACGCCTTCGGCGCCGACGTCGATGTTCACGGCAATTGGGCGATTATTGGCGACCCCGGAGATTTCGTCCCCAATGTCGGCGGCGCCGGGGTTGGCAGTGCGTATTTGTGGAACTGGCAAACCGGCTTCAAAGTACAGATTGCTAATCCAACTCCAAACTCTCAAGAGTACTTTGGCAAAGCCGTGGCCATTCACGATGGCAAAATCGTCATCACGGCCCCGGGCGACGATTCCAACGGCAATAATTCGGGCGTGGCCTATCTCTTCACCTTCAATCCCAATAGCGCTTCGCCGGCCCCAAGTTGGACGGCCACGATCATTAACCCAGGGGCCGCGCCCGCGGGCGACTTATTCGGTTCGAGCGTCGACATCTCAGCCAACGCGATCGTGATTGGCGCCGATGCAGACTCCACGGTCTCCTCCAACTACGGCCGAGCTTATTCCTTCACAACAGCGGGCGTTCTGCAGCAAACGTTCAGCCCGCTGTCGTCAGCACATAACTTCGGGACGAGCATGCGATTTGGCGCCAGCGTCTCCATCGATCAAGGCACGACCACCGCATCCGGCGCCGAAGCCGCCGTTTTTGGCGCCCCCGTAGCGAATCCCAGTAACTCCGGCGGTGCGTTCGTCTACGCCACCGATCGCACCTCCCTCAGTTACACCGTCAATTCTACGGCCGACCTTCCCGACTCCACTCCCGGCGACGGGATTGCCCTGGCGACCAACGGCCTCGTCACTCTTCGTGCTGCGGTGCAGGAAGCATCGCTCGGGTGGGAGGCGCCCTCGGTGTCTCTCACCAATCCCGCCTACAGCTTCTTCAGCCTCGATCTCCAAGGAGCCGAGGTTCTCGGCACGGGCGGAGGCGATCTCGATATCACGGGACAGGTGAGGATCAACGGACTCGCCCCCGGCTTCACCATCATCGACGCCAGCGGCACCCCCGGCGATTTCCTCAACGATCGCGTGTTCGACGTCAAGCCAGGCGCCTCGCTGACGCTCGATCGGCTTACCGTCGCAGGCGGACGAGCCTACACGCCCTCGTACGAATTCGCCGGCGGCATCTGGGTCGAGTCGAGCGCCGGAGCCCTACCTTATGCCCCCGGAACGGCATCTCTTTCACTCAATCAAGTCGCGGTGGTCAACAATTTCGCGCAGAACCTCGCCGGCGGAATCTGGAACAGCAAAGGCGACGTCACGATCATCGACAGCGTCATTGCCGGCAATCATGTCGAGAACTCCGACAACCTCAACATCGCCGCGGGCGGAATTCACTTCAACGGGGGGACCACCCGATTCGGCGGCACCGTCGTCGCCGACAATTCCGCCTGGGGACCCATACTCAATCGAGACGGACAGTTCGGGGGCATCGGAGCTGTCGTCGACTTGCACAATAACCGTTTCGAAGAGGTTGGTTCCCCGATTTCCAACGGCGTCAACGGGAATTACGTCTCCGGCTCCATTTCCAACGACGCCATCGTTGTCGTCTCCAGCGCCATCGATACGTTCTACGACCCCGATAACCTCCGAAATCTTTCCCTGCGAGAAGCCATCAACGCGGCGAATTCCGCCGCGGGCGCCTTGCGGGAAATCTGGCTTCCCTCCTGGAAAATGACGCTCGACCGGGCACGCCTCGCCGGCTTCACCGCGGGCGGCAATGACACCGCCGAGATCGCCAATGGAGACCTCGACGTCTACGGCAACATCCGAATTCGCGGCGGCGGAGCCGGCATCTCGATCATCGACGGCCAAGGAGCGGCCGGTATCAATGACCGCGTCTTCCACGTCCTGCCCGGCGCCACCCTGAGCATCTTCGACGTCACGATTGCGGGCGGAAATGCCAACGTCGCCGGCGACGACTTTGCCGGCGGCGCCTACATCCAGGCCGGCTCGTCGCTGACGCTCACCAGAACGGCCGTCGCCGGCAACACGGCCAAGCGATACGCTGGCGCGCTCTGGAACGCCGGTGGAAACCTGACGCTGCTAAATAGCGTCGTCGCCGCGAACACCGTGACCAATACGCCAGGCGACGTCTTCGCCTCGGGCGGCGTTCACTCAAATACGACCGCCAGCGGCACGTTAAGCCTGGGCGGTACGGTGCTTGCCAACAACACTAAGAACGCAAGCCCCGTCGCCCAGGACATTTACGCTTACACCACGCCCGCGACATTCACCGATAACGGATATAACCGCCTCGAAGTCGAAGAATCGCCGATCGTGATTGGCGTCAACAACAACTACGTGGGCAGCGCCGACATCGTCGTGACCAGCATTGCCGACAACGCGATCAATCACGCCGATGACGCCCGAGCGTTGACGATGCGCGAGGCCGTCGACCTCGCAAACACCACGGTCGGTTGGCCTGAAGTATGGCTCCCCGCCCTACGGTTCATGATCACCCGCCCCAAGAAAACCGCGGGCGGCGACTCGACGATGGTTCAGGACGGCGACATCGACATCCTGGGCGGAAGTCTCACTATCCGTGGCGTAGCTGGCCGCACATTCATCGGCTCCATGGGGATAGCGGTCGCGGATAAAGTCTTCGAACTCGTAGGCGACTACGACCGCCAGGCGTTTCCCGCGGGCGGCGGCGGCGGATCGTATTGGACGGTCGCCGCGGCCGATGAAGCCGTTTGGACTTCCCAACACCCGAATGCGGACGGAAACGACGACAACTTCGTGAACGCCGCCGACCATGCCCTGTGGAGCGCCAATCTCGGAAATGCCTTCTATCTCATCGACGTCGTCGCCGCCTTGGATCACGTGTAATGCGGGACTTTCTCGCTTGACGCGCGGCACCCGATTAAAGCATCCTCGGGGACGCGCCACGGATTTTCCCGGCCCTCATTCGCCCCTGGCGCCTTGTACGTCGCATAGCCCTGCGGAAACAATGCCCGCATGAACCGACTCTACGTGTGCGCCTACCGTCTGCAGAAACTGCGCCCGCGCCGAGGCAAGGTCGGCGTCCATATCGTCACCGAAAGCATCCCGGAAGCAGAATGCCGGCGGATGTTTTCCCCGTGGTCGCGCTGGGTGAAGATCCTCAGCTACGGCCCCAAGTTCAAAAAAAGTTTCTCCGGAATCGTCCTGGCGCCCACCGACGATTACTTCTTGCTCAAAGCCGAATGCGAGGCCCGCGGCCTGCAATGCATTGGCCCCGACTTTGGCCAACTCGGCACGCTCGACAACGACCTCATCCGCGAAGTGTCGTTTTTCGATTTCGAGTTCAGCGGACTCAACGAGTGGGACGGCGCGCCCGTCGTGTATTCCGCGACCTGCCTGCAACAACTCAGCAGCGTCCACTCGCGCAAGTTCTTCCCCGAATGGGCCTTCGACGGGGCGCCCAAGAAACCACTCACGGCAATGGACATCGGCTGCGGGCCCATCTCCCTGCTGCGCTGGGGCGCCATCCACGGCTACGTCAGAATCACGGGCGTCGATCCGCTGCTCAACATGTACGACATGATGCTCGCCCGCCACGGCCTCGACGCGCTGCCGATGATTCGCTGCGCGAACGAGGTGCCCGACTTCGCGGAGAATCTCGACAAACTTCCTGCCAAAAACTTCGACGTCGTCTTCACGCAGAATGCACTCGACCACACGCAGCAGCCCAAACGCGTCGTCGAGTTGATGGCCGAGAAACTTCGGCCCGGCGGTCACGCCATCATCACCGTCGGCACGCGCGAAGGGACGCGCCAAGCTTGGGATCAACTCCACAAGACGGACATTTTCCTGGACGGCGAACTGATGTTCCAACATCAGCACACCGAACCCCAACCGCTGCTGCCCGCCAATCTGCGCCTCGACCAGGTCCACGAATCGAGCGACGATTGGCTCTCCTGCCGGCTGGTGAAGGTCTAGCCTTTCGGCGCTTCGTCCGCTCCCCCCGATTCCGCTCCCGCCATTCCCATTCCTCCCCTCGCTTATCCCCTTCCCCATCAGCGTTCATCCGCGTCCATCAGCGGTTAATCCCGCTCCCTCCTCATTCGCGCCCATTCGCGTTATTCGCGGCCAAAACTCCCCGGCATGGCCCCGGCCCAAAAAGTGCGCCCTTGATTTCCACTGCGAACTCGGTACAATGTACACGTGTACAAAAT
>JANOIK010000505.1:0-3878 GCA_031407585.1 Planctomycetota bacterium
GTACGAGCTCGACAAGCAGACCGGCTACCTGCGCGTCGATCGGCCGAACCGCACGTCGTCGTTCTGCCCGACGCTGTACGGGTTCGTGCCGCGCACGTACTGCGGCAGCCACGTGGCGAAGCTCATGAAGGACGCGAAGGAAGGCGATCACGACCCGCTCGACATCTGCGTGATCAGCGAGCGGCCGATCACCAACAGCGAGATCATTCTCAAGGCTCGCGTCGTCGGCGGCCTGGCGATGCTCGACAACGGCGAGGCCGACGACAAGATCATCGCCGTGCTCGAGAACGACAACATGTGGCAGGACGTGAAGGACGTGTGCGAGCTGCCCAAGGTGATGGTCGACCGCCTGCGGCATTACTTCAGCACATACAAGATGCTCACCCCCGACGCCGATAAGGTGCACGTGCCGGATGCGTACGATCGGGTGCATGCCGAGGCGGTGGTCGAAGCGGCGATCGCGGACTACCGCGAGCACTTCGGGGAATAGGCGCCAAGTGGGTAGATCGGGCGCGGCGAAGATGCCGCTAATGCAGGCGCGCCGTTGGCGCCTCACTCAGCCGCGGCCATCGTGATTTCGTATTCGAGCGGACCGGTGGAGTCGATAGCCGGGCTGGTCAGGCGGGCGACGCCGTCGCTAAGTTCGTACTCGAATGGTCCGTCGGTCGCCGGGTCCCGGGGTATGACAACCTCGGTGACGACGTCTAGTGACGGGGGCAGGGCCCCGTCGTGGGCAGCGGCGTAGATCCGCAGCGCTTCGAGAACGCGCAGCGCCGCAAATTCCCGGTCGATGCGTGCACTTGCGCGGCGACAACTTTTGATGCCGGGAATACTCCACCAAGCCATGGGGAGCAGCTCGTCCTCGGGTTGGTCAGATATGTTGTCGTAGGGACCAATGGCGTCCAGGCGGCGAATCGACTCAGGGAACGGCAGCAGGAATGCCGTGACAGCCTCGTCGCTCATCGCGCGAAACCTGTCCATGGAATCGATAAGAATCACTTGGGCGGTCGGCAGCTCGACAAGTTCCTCGGCAGCCCAACCGCGGGCGACGAGCTTTTTCTCCGCTTCAGGGCGCGCTAGTTCACACTGGGCTGTGAGCTGATCGCGCGGGGGAGGTTCATAGGAATCGTCGTTCCCTTCGTGCAGTCCGCGCGAGAAGTCGGCGAGCGTCGCGAGCCATTGCTCGGCGGAGCGGCCGCGCCCAGCGGGATCGCGCAGCTCGGGAAGGGCCATAAAAAACGCGCTCGCCTCGGCCTCCACGGCGTCGCGAAAGTCGATCGTCGGCGTCGGCAGGATTGAGAGTGCCCAATACAAATTCGGCGCGTCGGGTTGCTGGATCAGCTCGCGCATCTGCAGGTTAGTGACGTGACAGATCGCGATGCCGACCAGGCCATTGATAAGCGTTTCGCCCTCGCCAACTTGGCGGGCCATCCCGTAATTGAGCCGCATCAGCTCGATCGCATCATCGTACTCGCCGTGAGCGACGGCGATGCGCGCTTCGGCCGCCATGTAGCGAGCGAACTGACGCGTCTGCTGCACCTCGGGAAGGAGGAAGCCGTCGAAGTTCGATGCGAGCGGCAACTGCCAATCGCAATAACCACACCGAATCGCCTGCCTGACGAACATGCGAGGAAAACCCACGCGAGCGTTCTCGTTGCGAAGCTCTTCGAGCGTGGACTTCTGCCATCGATCAACGTTATCTCGACGCACAGGTCTATTGAAAAAGGGCGCTTGTTCAGCCGTGACCTTCCCGTAGTACACGGCAGCGTTGCCCGGGAGCCGATCGACAAACTCCGTCGTGAGGCGATGTTTCAGCAGCGGCCTGGGCGCGGCGGCCGGGTGAATCATCACCGCGATCGGACCAGTGGGTTCCTGAGCAAGACAGTGGGCCGAGAAAAACGCGAACGTCATAACAATGACAGCGTTGATAAGGTGCGACGGTAGGCGCATGGCACGGAACTCCGTGATCGATGTGCAAGAATTCAACATGGAAATACCTTTACAGGAGAAAATCGTTGACGGATCGATTGGTGAGCGCCGGGCCGTCGGAGAGGGGCGCCACGGAGACAGGCACCGAGGGCGGGGCGGCGTCGGCCCCCAGATCGCCCGTGACTAACCGGGCGCGAATAGCAACCTGTGCGATGCCGCTGGCTCGCGATCTTGGGAAGTCTGCCTCGGGCCATGTTTCGACGAGCGCGAAGTCTGCAGGCGCGGCAGCCGGTTGGCTCGTTGTCGAAGCCGGAAGCAGGGTTACGACGAGCAGCGCCGCAGCGACGCCCGCGGCGGCGCCGAGCGATGCGGGCCAAGCCCAGGCGAGCGGCGAGCGTTGACTTCGGGCGCCATTCGGCGCCACAGCCGCTTGACCGGCGAGGAACATCAGCCGCTCGCGATCGAGTCGATCCTCGCGAGGTCGCAGCGCCGCCAACTGGGCCTCAAGGGCCTGGATCTCCGGCGACCGTTGCGGATCGTGATCGCCAGGCTGGGCGGGGGTTGTCACTGTTCGGCTCGCAAGCGTGTTATGTTTGGCGGACGCGCAACAGGTCTCGGAGTGTGTTCAATCCTTGGGCATAGCGGCGGTGGGCCGTGCTGGTCGATGTTTCAGTGAGTTTCGCAATTTCGTCGAACGACAGATCGCTCCACAGTCGCAGCACAACGGTCTCGCGCAACTCGATCGGTAGCCCTTCGAGGGCCGCCCGTGCCGCCGCGGCATCGAGGCGCTCGCCATGTGTTGCCGTGAACCAACCCGGCCGTGCTTCGGCGGCCGTTGTCTCGTGTCGCGTCCGTCGGGACGACGATCTCGATGCACTGATCGCCCCGTTGCGGACGGCTCGGTACAGCCACGCCACTGCATCGAAGGGCGTCGGCTGCTGCCGCACGAGCCCGACGAACGCTTCCTGTACCACATCTTCCGGCGTGGTGCATCGCTGTTGGGCGTAGAGCACCAGCCGAGCGCCGTGCTCGTCGAGCAATCGCGTCAGCAGTTCGGAGCCGACGTGTTCCATGGGGCCTTTCGAGCATGGCGTCGCAATAGAGACGCCTGCCGCGGCTTAGTTTCCCACGGATTTCGACGAAAAGACACCGCTGGGATCGCCAGGTCGCCGGGAGAGGGTCCAACGCCAGCGGTTAGGCAGTCGCGAGAAGAAGCTGGCAGCTTCGTTTACGAACTGAGCGTGCCCTTGGTGCTCGGCACGCCGGGCATCCGCGGGTCGTGCTCGACCGCCATCCGCAATGCGCGGGCCGTCGCCTTGAACACCGCTTCGGCGATGTGGTGGCTGTTGCGGCCGTAGTGCAGCAGCACGTGCAGGTTGCACAGGCAGTTGCCGGCAAACGCGGTCCAGAATTCTTCGAGCAGCTCGCTGTCGAACGCGCCGATCTTGGGGGCCGGCAGCGGCGCGTTGAACACGAGCGCGAACCGGCCGCTCAGGTCGACCGCGGCCGTGACGAGCGTCTCGTCCATCGGCAGCGTGAAGTGCCCGTAGCGGCGGATGCCCGCCTTGTCGCCGAGCGCCTCCCGCAGTGCCTGCCCCAGGCAGATGCCGACGTCCTCGACCGTGTGGTGCTGGTCGACGTGCAGATCGCCCTTCGCGACGACGCGCAGATCGAACGCCGCATGCTTCGCGAGCAGCGTGAGCATGTGGTCGAGAAACCCGACGCCCGTCTGCACATCGGCCTGCCCGGCGCCGTCGAGCGAGAGCTCGAGGTCGATGTCGGTCTCGGCCGTCTGGCGTTGGATGCGTGCAGTGCGGGGCATGGGAAAAATAGGAGTCAGGAGTCAGGGATCAGGAGTCAGCTCGGAGAGACGGGTGGCACGCCCAAGTCCGCGCGGGGCGTGGTGCGCTACGCGAGGGTTCACCACGCCCTGCGAAGACTTGGGCGTG
>JANOIK010000571.1:0-4222 GCA_031407585.1 Planctomycetota bacterium
CGTCGGCCGGATTCACGCCGACAGCGCGCATCTCCAGCAAATGCTCATGAACCTGTGCGTCAACGCCCGCGACGCGATGCCCGATGGCGGGCAGCTTTCGATCAAGACCGAGAACCTCGATCTCGCCGCCGACTACTGCGACCTGCACCAGGACATCGAGCCCGGTCGGTACATCATGTTCGTCGTCGCCGACACCGGCTGCGGCATGTCGGCCGACGTGCGGGACCACATCTTCGATCCGTTCTTCACGACCAAAGGCGTCGGCAAAGGCACCGGCCTCGGCCTGGCGATGGTCTACGGCATGGTCCGCCAGCACGGCGGGGCCATCCGCGTCTACAGCGAGCCCGGCATTGGCACGACCTTCCGCATTTACCTGCCGGCGACCGACCACGCGACCCCCGCCCCGACGCAGGGCCCCGTGCGCGACGTCCGCGGCGGCGACGAGACCATCCTCATCGCCGAGGACGATCTCGCGGTGCGCCGCCTCGTCGTGCGCGTGCTGCAGCGGGCCGGCTACCACACGATCGTCGCCGTCGATGGCGAGGAAGCCGTGCGCCTGTTCCAGCAGCACGCCGACAAGATCTCGCTCGCGCTGCTCGACGTGGTGATGCCCCGCATGGGCGGCCGCGAAGCGTTCCAAAAAATCAAAGCCATCGACCCTGCCATGAAGGTGGTCTTTTGCAGCGGCTACGACCCCAGCATGGCTCAGGTCGGCTTCGTGATGAAAGACGACGCCCCGCTGGTGCAGAAGCCGTTCGTCCCCGAAGTCCTGCTTTCGACCCTCCGCGAAGTCCTGGATGAAGTGCCATGTCCGCACTCGGCCTGACCGGTCCGCAACAGCCTGAGGAGCCGCGCTCGGTGCTCGTCGTCGACGACGAGACGCCGATCCGCTGTTTGCTTGCGCGCTGGCTGCGCGACGATCGCTGGGACTGCGACCAGGCCGACGGCCCCGAGCGGGCGCTCGCGCGCCTGCGGGCATGCCCCGTCGACGTCGTCGTCACCGACATCAACATGCCGGTTCACACGGGGCTCTGGCTGCAGGAGCAAATCGCCGTGCACTGGCCCGACACGGCCGTGCTGCTGCTCACCGCATCGAGCGACACTCGCAACGCGATCAACGCCCTGACCCGCGGCGCCGCCGGGTACTTGCTCAAGCCGATTCACCGCGAGGAATTCGTCCTCCAGGTGCGTCGCGCGTGGGAGCGCCGCCAACTGTTGCTCGACAGCCGGCAGCACCTCGAGACGCTCGAGCGCCGCGTGCGGGAGCAAACCCGCACGATCCGCCTCGCGCACGAAGAAACGATTCACCGCCTCGTCACCGCCGCGGGCTGGCGCGACCAGGAGACCGGCGCCCACATCCGCCGCACCGGCCTGTTCGCCGAAGTCGTCGCGCTCGCCGCGGGCTGGTCGAAGCCCGACGCCGAGCAGCTCCGCATGGCCGCCCCCATGCACGACGTCGGCAAGATCGGCATCCCCGACGCGATTCTCAAAAAGCCGGGCCGGCTGACGCCTGAAGAATTCGACGTGATGAAGCAGCACACGCTCATCGGCGCCCGCATGCTCGGCGGCTCCACGTCGCCCGTGCTGCAGCTCGGCGAGTCCATCGCGCTAAATCACCACGAACGCTGGGACGGCGCCGGCTACCCCAACGGCATCTCCGGCGAAGCCATTCCCGAGGCGGCCCGCATTCTCGCGATCGTCGACGTGTACGACGCGCTCAGCCACGACCGCGTCTACCGCCCCGCGTGGCCCGAGGGTCAGGTGATGACAACGCTGCTCGAAGGGCAGTGCACGCACTTCGACCCGCATATACTGGCGCACTTCCTCTCGGTCTTCGACGAGATCCACGAGATCGCCAAGGCGAACCCCGACGTCGCCGAGCCGGAAGAGGAATTGGCGCCAACTTGCAGTGACGAAACGCCGGCTAAGCAAGACTCGGCAGAGCAAGCAATGGAAAGCGTTGCGAAAGGTAGTCTTCGTCAATCATCGGCAATGGCGTGAAGCCTTCAGCGACGCCCTTTCCAAAGGCGCAATCCATCTCGACAACATAGAACTGGTTGTAATCGCGGCGCGGCTGGTTCACGTCGTCCAACGCGAGCCCATCGAGAAAGGCTCGCCACTTGCGGTTAAAGCGGTTCGCCGACTGGAGAAACTGACGCAACGCCGACCTGTCACTCGCCAGCCAGTTCGTGGGAACGGCCTTTTCCGTCCGCAAATTCGCGTGCAGTGTCTCGAGCAGAGCGACGGAGTCCGGCGGAGTTACGAGCCCGCTCAGCCGAGCCCAGGTCCCGTCCACTTGCCGCTCCAGCGCCGCCAAACGAAACGTCGGCCATTCGAGCAGTTGTCGGCGCTTCGCGTCGCAAGCGTGCAGGAGCGCATCGAGTGCGATCTGCGGCGCCCGAGCGCGCGCGAGGAAAGCCGGCTCCTCGCCCATCTCGGCGAGCAATCTCAAAAACTCGCTGCGGGAGCCCTCGTAGTCGTTCATTGCCCCATCGATCGACCGGAACGTGGAGAGGATAACCGCAGTATAGCCCGCGCAATCGTGGAAGCGAAACCGCGCGGCCGCGGCACATCAAGGGGCATGCGATTTCGCTCGTACTGAAATTGCCGTCCGTAGTTCAAAAACGGGCTCTCAATCCACCGGAACGAAGCCACGGCGAGCGCCAGCGTCACGCCGAGCGCCACCGCCACAAGCCCCGCATCACTCGCCGACGCCAGCGACGGCGGCCCGCCGCGAACGCGCCAGAACACAAATCCCAGCACGATCTGGTGGAACAAGTAAATCCCGTACGAAAGCCGGCCCAGCCACCCCAGCGCCCGAGAGCCCAGCACCCGCCCCCACGCCCCGCTCGTCTGCAGGTGCGCAACCAGCACAACCACGCAAAACAGGGCCGCGAGCCACGTGTGGTCGAACTCGCCGAGAATCTCCGGCCGCCACGTAAGCACGCCGGCGCCGACGGCGAGCGTCGCAAGCATTCCATAGACCACGCCGAGATGCCGCCGCACCGCCGAACCAAACGGCTCCCACCGCACGAGCATCGCAACGAGCGCCCCGGCCAGCAGCGAGTCCGCGCGAAACGGCGTGTTCACAAACGCGTGCATTCCCGGCCACGCACACCGCAGCGCCGGCGCCATCGCAACGAGCCCCACGAGCACGGCTGCCAGCGCCCGCCGCGGCAGCAGATACGCCAGCACCGGCACAACCAGGTAAAACTGCTCCTCGACCGCGAGCGACCACGTGCAGCCCAAAAACCGCTGCCCGTAGTGCCCCTCGAGCCCCATGACAATGTTCTGCGTGAACGTGGCGAACGACCACGTCGGCAGCGCGTCGTCAAATAAGTACCGGAGCGAATAATCGTTCCCCGCACCCGCCGCCACGAGCGCCAGGTAGGCGAGCAGCACCACCGCGTACAACGGGAAAATCCGGCACGCGCGCCGCGCATAGAACACGCGGAAGAAGTTGCCCGCGTCGCGGTTATCCAGCAGGATCCCCATGATCAGGAATCCCGACAGCACAAAGAACAAATCGACGCCGCTCCACATCAACCCGAGCGACTGGGCCACGCCGGGCCCCCAAGCGGCCACCGCGGACCCCGCCTCGCCTCCTGCGAGCCCCGCGACGTAGTGCCACGCCAGGACCATAAGAATGGCCAAGCCGCGCACGCCATCGAGCTGCCGGTTTCTCGTCGAATCGCCCATCGCACGCGGCCCATGGTTGCCCGGGGTCCCCCGAAAAACCATAGCTCACGCCGACATCCCCTCCCTCGAAGGGATGGGACCAACCGAGCACGGGCGCCCCGAAGGCGCCCGAGCGCAGGGCGGTAGTCTGTGCCAAAGGCAGGGGAGGGATTCCCGACGCTCCCCCATCCAACCACGCGCCGCCTCCGACCCACGTTGCACAAACCTCAACCCCACCTCGAACTGGTCGCTTAAGCGACCAGTCCGCCCCGCCAAAAAGCGTCGCCGTCACTGCGCACCACCCACCCCAACGCCTACGGAGCCATCTCCTCCTGCCGACCCTGCGAATCCACCCGCACGAAGCTGCCGACGTCCCGTGCATGAACCATCACGCCTCCCTCGGCGTCGTCCGACAGCGACAACGCCGACCCGTTGATCGCCGCCGTCAGCTTCACCACAGGCCCGCTCGTGGGATCGATCAGCCGCAGCAACACCGTCTCGGGGTAGTCCTTCCCATCGACCCGCGCCGGCGGCTGCACCGCCA
>JANOIK010000589.1:0-5791 GCA_031407585.1 Planctomycetota bacterium
CCCCGTGCCCTACCTCTCCTTCCTCCTCTGCTGTTTCGTCTGGGGCGGAAGCTTCATCCTCATGGATCGCGCGGCCTACGCCTTCGGCCCCGTCGCGATCGCCATCGGCCGCATGGGCAGCGGCGCCCTCGTCATCGCGGCCTATTGCACCTTCTCGCGGCAGTGGACCCGCCTCGCCCCGCGCGATTGGGCCAACATCGCCATCGCCGCGATGCTCGCCAACGTGTGGCCTTACGTCGTGCAGCCCTACGCCATGCGACAGGCCGGCGAGCACGCCTTCTTCGGCATGTTCATGGCGTTCGTGCCGCTGACCACCATCGTCGCGTCGATCTTCATGTTGCGCGTCCACCCCACGCCGCGGCAGCTCGTCGGCGTCCTTGGCGGGCTGGCGTGCATGGCGCTGGTCATGTGGGACGGCTCGCACCGCGGCGTGCCGGCGTTCATCCTCGCGCTCGCCGTCAGCACGCCGATTTCCTACGCCCTAGGAAACACCTACATCAAATGGAAGCTCGACCGCCTGCCCGCCGCGCCGCTCACCGCGCTCATCTTAGGCGTCGGCGCCCTCTCCCTCGTCCCACTGCAACTCTCCCCAAGCCTCCTCGGCCGCTTGCGGCTTAGCGCGCCGCCCTCCCCGCACGACACCCCCCACGCCATCGCCTCCCTCGCACTCCTCGGCGTCATGGGCACGGGCGTGTGCATTCTCCTCTTCGTGCAAATGGTAAAGGCGCGCGGCCCGCTGTTCGCCGGCATGGTCACGTACGTCATCCCGCTGGTCGCCCTCGCCTGGGGCCAGCTCGACGGCGAACGCCTCACCGCCATGCAAGTCGCCGCAATCGCCGGCGTCCTCGCCATGGTCGCGCTCGTGCAGTGGAACGCCACGGGCAAGGCGGCCGCGGCCATTGAACCCACCGCCGAGCCGCCGGCGTGAGGGCCCGATACCCTTTTGCTTAACCGCCTCACGTACTCCGGCAGTCAAAATACTTGCGTGCCGATGCATCCTTCCCTTAGGCTTATCAGGCCGTTGACATAACTCGTCGCACGCTCACTCTTCTGGAGAAGTCTCATGAAATCATCCGGCAGCTATCAGCTTCGTTCGGAGTTGAGCACGAGACTTCGCCCGCAAATCTCCCTGCGCGGGGTCCTCGCTGTCCTCTCCCTCGGCGCGCTCCTGCTTGAGCCAAGAATCGCCCTGGCTGGATTCTCCGTCGAAATCGGCGTCAATGGCGCGCCGCCGATCGTCTATCTCGACAACGGCGCCTTGGATCTCGACCCCGACGCGTTTGATATCCAGATCGACTTTCAAGTCGCCGACGTGGGCGGGTTCTGGACGGCTTCGGGAACCGTCCTCGCAACCGGCGGCAATGGCGTGCCGCCGGTCTCGACGATCGTCACCGACACGCTCATCGAAAAGCTGTTGCCCGGCTTGTTCTTCGGTTCCATTCAGGTGACGCACAATTACGCCGCGTCAGGCCTCGCCTCGCACTCCGCCGTGCTCGATGGCCAGTTCGAGAACACCCTCGGCGCACCGATCAGCTATGCCGAGTTGTTCTACACGCCCACCGTGAACAATCAGGGCATGGGCATGGCCCATGAAGGCCCTGTCATCAACATGCTGGGTCCCGTTCCCTTCGCCGACGTCCTCGGACCACTCGTGCTGCCGACGACAACGGAGCACCTCATCAACATCGGCTTCTACCTCGACTCGCCGGGCGACGCCATTCGACTGTTCGACAGCGCCGAACTTCATACCTTCGTGCCCGAGCCGTCGTCGTCGGCGCTGCTCATCGCCGGCTTCGCTGCAATTGTCCTGCGGCGCGGAAGACGCATAGCGCGCACGCCCTGCTGAGGGCTTTGCACGAAAACTCTTGCGGGAGCGGTCTCCGACCGCGGGTGGCCCAGGTTGCCGTCCGCGGCTACCTGGGCGGCGCAGTCGCAAGAGGTTTTCTCGGAACGGCGTTCAACCTCCTGTCGCTGCGCGACCCTGGTAGGCGAAGACGCCAACCAGGGCCACCCGTCTCCCAAATGCCGATTTCTCGCGCAATTTGCCGCCGCCGTGTAACGCCGCGTCCGCTCGCGCATTATTACTCTTGGAATGGCCGAACTCTCCCACCCCGCCGCGACCGCCGATAGCATCGACCTCGTCGTTCGCGCCCGAACGGATCGCATCGCGTTCGGAGAACTTTGCAGCCTCTACTACCCGCGGATTTACAGATACTGCCTGCGGCGGCTCTTCCAGCGCGAAGCCGCCGAGGACGTCACGGCGGAGGTGTTCCTCAGCGTTGCACGCACGATGGTCGCCTTTGGCGGGACCGCGAACGATGATTTTCTTCGTTGGATCCAATCCATTGCCACCAATCAGACCAACGCCTACCTGCGCAAGAATCAACGCCGCGCGGCCTTGCTCATCGAAGCCGCCCGACGCGGCGCCATCAAGGTCGTCGGCCCGGAGTCGTCGGCAATCAGCCTGGAAGAGCTCGATTGGCCGAGAGTTTACCAATCCCTGCAGCGACTCAACCCACGCGATCAGTCGCTCATCGTCCTACGCTTCTTCGAGGGCATGTCGCACCGCGACGTCGCCAATATTCTCAACATGCAGCCGGGCGCCGTTCGCACGGCAGAATCCCGCGCCCTGCAAAAAATGCGTGCCGATCTGGGAGTGGAATCATGAATCACGACGACGAACGCTTCGGCGAGTTGCTTCGCAACGTTCCGTTCGACGACGCCTTCCGCCAGCAGCACTTCGACGACGTGTGCGAGCGAGCGCTTCGCGCGTTCGACCAGGCCGCCATCCAGGGACCGATCACTGTCGCCAATCGCACGGATCCCCGTCGAAGTTGGTTCACCCGGCGCCGCGTCGTGCGTATCGCCGTCGCCGTGGCCGTAGCGGCCAGTATCGGCGCCGTGATGCTCACGTGGCAACGAGGCGGGAGCGATCCCTGGGGAAGCGACACGCCGGCGGGACGCCCGGTTGTCCGAACCGAAGCCCAGCGACAAGCGGACGAGAACCTGTTGGCCGCGGTGAGCGTGCTGAACGAACTAGCCGACGATCGCACCGCACCCGGCTTCGACCGGGGCATCGAAGTTTGCCTTGTCGACCGCGATGCCCAAATCGCGTTTGTGGAGCAGTAAATTCGAATCGCCCGTGGACGAGTCGCGTTGAAATCTCAACCGAAAAAGGAACTGTCATGAAAGTCGCATTTGCCATCGCCTGGCTCTTAATCGGCGGAGCCGTCGCGGCCGAGTCGTGGACGCCGCCCGAGAACCCCGTTCCCGAAGCGATCCTCAAAGAAGCGAAGGCCGACGCCCGCGCCGGCGACTACGAGTCCGCACTGGCCAAGCAGGTCTGGTTCCACGAAAACGCGATCAAGCTCAAGCAATCGCTGTCCGGGGTCCGGCGATCCTTTGCCCTTGCAAATTGGATCAGCCTCGGCGAAGACTACCCGCCGGCGCTCGAGAAGCTGAAGGAGATCCGCGACGCGACGAACAAGCGCGTCGCGACCGGGAAGAAGTCGAAGCGGTTCTTCGACGACTTCCACGATCTCGCCGCGATCAACCGGGAACTCGACGAGGAGGACGTCACCGTCGAAGCCTTCCGTGCCCTCGACGCTCGCGACGCCGAGCTCGCTGCCCGAGTGTATGACGTCGCCGAACCGGCGCTGGTCAAAGCCAAAGAGTACGAGCTCTGCGGCGTGTACATCGTAACGGACAAGGCGCTGCGCCAGATCCTGGATAATTTCGAGCTGCGCGACGATTTTCAAAACAACCCGAGAATCGGCCCGCGATATCTTGAATTTGCCACGAACAAGTTCGTCAACGAATCCGCCATGCTCGTCGCGCTGCTTGTCGTCAACGACCGCAATGCGGAGGCCGACGACGTGGTGCGCGAGGTCAAGAAAGTCATGGGCGACGCCAAGTTCCACGCTCGGCTCGCGAAGGAGCTGGACAGCGCGCTCAAGGGAATCGTGCCGAAACCCTGGCCCTAAAAAGGTCCTACCTCCCTCCCTCCAAGGGAGGGGCTAGGGGAGGGATTCCCGCCCATGCAAGCTACCGTGCGCCATCCGCGCCGCGCCGTTACAATGCGGCCATGGATGAACAAGAACTACGCGATGCATTAAGAGGACTGCCCCGCCGCGGCGCCGATTTGCGGCAAACGCTTCCGCTCATCGCCGCCGCGTTTTCAAGCGGCTCGAGTGACTTGGAGGAGCTGGCGGACAGTCGTGCCTTTTTCCTTGTCGACGAAGCATCGCCCGACGACGTGGAATGGCTGGAATCGCTAGTGGGCTCGCCTGAACTTGGCTTTGCCGCCCGTGTCTTGGCGCTCAACTACTACTTTCGAAATCAAGAGACCGAGGGCCAAAAGAGCCGACAACGGGAGCACATTTTTTGGATCATTGAGAATGCACCGGCCAGCAAGTCGGCCGGGAGGCCGCCGGCGCACTTGATTCGCGGTCGGGAGGACAAGGTTCTCTATAAGGAGTTTCACGACCGCTGGCTGGCCGCAGTCGCCGCCCACCCGAAGAATCCCGCGGTCCTTGTAAACGCCGCATTGGGACTTCAATTGCACGACGACCAACTTGCGGAGCGCCTTCTGCAACAAGCGATTGAACTCGACCCCGACTCTCCTTGGCCCCGCCGATGGCTTGCGCACCTATACCTCAGACGAGCGCGATCCAAGAATTCAGGCAGCGTCGCGGCGCGAATGGCGCAAGAGCAGCTGACCGAGATTTTAACGCGAGGAGAGGCTCGCCCACTCGATCCGTCACCCGAAGGCGCAGCGGAGAACCAGGAAGACGCCATTCGCGAGGCCGCTGTCTCCAGGTTGCTTAGCCGCCTCCGCACGCTTCCCGACCTGTCCTGCGCAGCCTTCGCAGCGGACGATCTTGACGCCGCAACTGCCTTTGCAATTGAAGCGCTGACGGCGACTGCGGATGCTGTGCTGCCCGAGTTCTTTCGGCACGATGGGCAAGTCACTCATCATTGCAATCTGGTGCTGGGACGGATTGCGCTGCAGCGCGGCGACGTGGCGGAAGCCAGGCGCCGCCTGCTCGACGCTGGCAGAACGAAGGGCTCGCCGCCGCTCAATTCTTTTGGGCCGAACATGCAACTCGCCGAGGAACTACTCCTCCTCGGCGAGAAGGACGTCGTGCTGGAGTATTTCGAACTTTGCCGCAACTTCTGGAAGCTCGGCGGAGACCGACTCGACATCTGGGCGCAAAAAGTCCGCGCGGGAAGGCCGCCCATGTTCGGCGCCAATCTTCGCTACTAGCGCTACGGGACCGCCGAATCGCAACCGCCGCCGACGCTCGACTTTCCGGCACGCGCGGCATCCCCAAAAATGGTCTGCCCCACTAGATTTGGGCCGCGCACATTGCTACGATAAAGACGTATACAAAACGCCACGTTCCACCCTTCATGCGTCACGGCGCAAACGCTTGCGGCGTTTCCCCGCGAATCCGATTGACGTCAATTGCTTCACACCAATCATGCAAACCAAAAACGCCAAAATCCACCGACTTTTGGAACGCCGCCAACCGCGGCAACGCCTGATTTCTCGCGTCGATCACACATCGCCCCGTGCAAAATTAGCGAATTTTGTCACCATCAATGCGATTTCCCCAGTTTGCGTACAAAATCCCAAACCCTGAACCCTAAACCCTCCCATTCCCTCTGACATCTGACATCTGACATCTGACATCTGACATCTGACATCTGACATCTGACATCTGACATCTGACATCTGACATCTGACATCTGACATCTGACATCTGACATCTGACATCTGACATCTGAC
>JANOIK010000592.1:0-3266 GCA_031407585.1 Planctomycetota bacterium
CGTGGGCGACACGTTCCTGGGCAACATCTGGGTGATCGACCGCAAGAGCGGCCAGCGCACGCTGCTGACCACCGGTCACGAGATGCGCCCCGACCACGCGCACCCGATCTTCAGCCCGGACAGCAGGCGCGTGCTCATCCAGTCGGGCAAGCTTTCGAGCGGCGAGAATCTCAACCTGATGATGATCGCGTTGCCGGAGTTGCTGCTAGGCGGCAAGTAGTCATTGCCTACGGGTTCCCACCTCCCCGAGCCCTTCGTGCCCCTCGGCCCACAAAAGCCGTCCGTGGGCCGGGCGTGACCTAAACTTCCGTAGATCATCGGACCATCCGCACCGACCGGTCTCGGGGCCGCAGTCATGGTTGATACCCTTAGCAAACGCCGACGCCCCGAAATCCTCCTGGTTGAAGACCACGAGAGCGACGTCGTGCTTGCGTGCGAAGCGTTCAAGCGCGGCAACCACGACGTCAACCTGCACCACGTTCCGAACGGCGCGCAGTGCATGGAATTCCTGCGCAAGCGGGGCGCCTTCGCGGACGCGCCGACGCCGGACCTCATCTTGCTCGACCTGAACATGCCGGTCATGAATGGTCAGGAGGTGCTCGTCGAGATCCAAAGGGACCCCGCCCTGCGCCGCCTTCCCGTCGTGGTCCTCACGTCTTCGGGCTACGACCGCGACGTGCGCGAGTTGTATCAACTGCGCTGCAGCTCGTACATCACGAAACCGCTCCGATTCGCCGAGTTCCAGCGGACCATCCAGTGCCTCATGGAGTACTGGTTCACCGTTGTCGCCCTGCCCGAGCGCTCGGGCGTCTAAGACGCGTTAACGGGCCTGGTCGCGCCCGCGCAAAGATCGCCATTCTTCGGCATTCGTCCCGGTCGACGGCTGAGGCGATCAGGCGGCCTGGCGCCGTCCTGAGCATGGCACACGATCAACGATGCGCCACTTCAGCGTGTCCCTGTGATCTTTCGGGGCGCGTGGGCGCCGCGGCCTGCCCGCGCTGGAAGTCCGTAAGCGAGTCTCGCAGCTGTCGAAAGCTGCACGGCAAGCTCGCCGTTTTCGCCAAGGTGCCGAATCCCTCCGCGCGTTCTCGCGTCGTTACGGCCCAGACGGGCGCTTCAGCCCGGGCCGTCGCAAGGCGCGTGGCCGGGGCCTCTAAGCCGTTGACGACGACTGGCAGTTCCAACTCTCGCAATTCCTCGACCTGCACGTGCCGGGGATGCAACCCCAACGAAGGCAGCAGTTCCGCGAACAAGTCGCGCCGATCGCCCGCCAAATTGCAGTAGTCAATCGGCAGGTATTCCGGCAGGGGAATCGCAGTCCGCTCGCCGGCGGCGCCGGGGCGGAAGCCAGCGAGTAATTCGACCTGGCTGCGAACTCGAACAACCGTCGACTCGAGATCGGTCACGCCGAGGCGCTTCAGCGTGGCCGCGGGGGGTAAGTCCACGCAGTCCCACGGTTCCCAGCGTTCGATGGCCAGCCGCCCGATGAGAATCGCCAGCTTGGTGAGTTCGGCCTTGGTGCGCAAGGGATCGGAAAGGCGACCCAGTGCGGCGAAGTCGTCCGACACGTACCGCAGGGGCTGGGCGACGTCGACCGGAATGCGCCACATCGTCAGCAACTGCGCCAGCGTCGCGGTATGGCTGATGGGGAGCACGTGCCGTTCGAGGTCACGAAGGTCCTGGCCGGTGCGCCACGATTCCGAGGTCAGCTTCTCGTAGAGCTTGGGAAACATCATTCCCAAGACGACGCGGCTGAGCGGATACAGTGTGGCGCTCAACGACAGCCCTTCCTCGAGTTTCTGATGGCCGCCGACGTCAACGAGTTCATCCACGGCGCAGCCCGCCGCCATGCTGCGCAACCACGCCAGGTCGAGATTCATCCACGGCACCGCCGTGGGCGTCACCGCCGAGAGCGCATTGACCGCAATGGCCAACTCGCCAATGCGTTTCTGGCCGATGGCCATCACGGCCTGGTCCAGGTTAATGACCTTTCGCGCGCTGGGGTTGTAAAACGAGCTGTTGGCGAGCTTGAGCACGTCGGCGGCCAGCGCAGCATCCCGCTGGATGGCCGCGGCGATTTGCGAGAGCCGCCAATCGCAGCTGCGAGTCATCTCGTACACATCGATGGCCGCGCTCGAGATCGGCAGGACAGACGAGACCTCGGCAAGTTTGGCGTTGAGTACGTCGAGCGTGACGGGCTCCGTCTCATTCTCGTCAGTGACAATTGGGACGTTGACCTCCGCCGCGGCAACGACGGCGGGCGAAGCATGAGTATTCTCCGCGAGCGCACTCTTGCGCTCTACCAAGGCGCGTGCCTTCGCGGCGAGCAAGTTGACGTCCGTTGGCTTATAAATAAGGTCGTCGACGCCGCGCGACAGCAGGTCGACCGCCAACTTGGGTTCCAACACGCCCGTGTGGACGATGATCACAGGATGACTGCCAACTTGAAGAACGTCGCGGACCAGCGCGTGGCCGTGGCGGTTCGGCATCTTCAGGTCGGTCACCAGCAGATCGAACTTATTGCCGGCAATTTTCTGGGCGGCTTCATCGCCGTCAGCCGCCAGTTCGCATGCGAACCCGCGCTCAATCAAGGCTCGTGCCACGAGACGCCGCACGATCATCTCGTCGTCGACGACCAGTGCACGAAAGAGAGGTTCGTCCTTCACGGCACGGCTCCTCGCAGGGTAGATGAAAGCAGGTGCTTAAGCGTAACGCACGATTCGCGCGCGGAAGCCATAGTGCGTCTATCCGCATCCGATGAGGCAGATTCGCTCGGAGTCAAATTCGAGCCAGGTCCCCGAAACGCCGTGAAACGACAGGCGTGTGCGCGGGATGTTGCAGATTCTCAACGTCGTGAAAAAAAGCTTTTTTTGATGAAAACGCCCCAAGGGCCAACCTCGATCGATTTACGAAAGTCCTTTCGCCAAGTGACCTCAGAATTCCTCGATCGCGTGGAGCGTATCAAGAACCGGCGCGTACTTCCGGGGTGCAGCGGAAGTAGTCGTTGAGACGCTCCCCCACGAGGAGCAGCGCCTCGAGCGGGAGGCCGTCGAGAACACCCTGCGTACTTGTGCCCCTGGCGTACCAACGGCGGCTTCTGGCGCTGCAACGGCTTGCCCGACGGTCGCTGGGCCGTGGGCGACACGTTCCTGGGCAACATCTGGGTGATCGACCGCAAGAGCGGCCAGCGCACGCTGCTGACCACCGGTCACGAGATGCGCCCCGACCACGCGCACCCGATCTTCAGCCCGGACAGCAGGCGCGTG
>JANOIK010000608.1:0-6394 GCA_031407585.1 Planctomycetota bacterium
GCCGCCATCCACGCCGCCACCGGCGGGAACCCTCGGCTGGTCAACCAACTCGGCGATCAGCTCGTGTGGCTGATCGAGGAAACCGGCTGCCAACCGCTCGACGCCGCGCTCGTGCAGCAGGCCTGGAGCGACCTGCAGCAGCTGCCGGCCCCGTGGAATACCGACGCTCACTCGTCACCCTCGTCGCCCCCTGCGGCGAGCGTCGGCCCCCACCTCGGCAGCGGTTTTGAAACCACCGCGTTTGCACCCAACGTGATCGAGTTCGGCGAACTCGACGCCGCGAGCGACGCCTGTGTATCGATCAACGCCAAACGTGAATTGGCCGTTCACGATCCGGCCCCGCACGAGCTGCCCGCCGACGGCGACCGCGCGACGGAGCTGTTCCACCCAAGCCACGCGACGCCAATGCCGCTCGGCGACGAGTTCGACGACGACCTGCCGGCATCGATCCCGTTTGCGCAGGCCCAACGCGCCGATTCGTTCCACGATGGGCTCGATGATGACCTCGGCGACTACGCCGCGGACCTCGACGCGGCAGAGCAGCTCATCGACCGGCTCGACGAGTTCGGCGAGCTCGAGCTCGCGGCTGAGCCGCCGGCGAAACCGTCCGAACAGGCGCCCGCCGAGCCCGCGGCGGCCGAGAACCCGTTTGCGGAGCCGTTCGAGGAGGAGGAAGTCCTGGTCGATCCCTACGCCGAATTCGAATCGCAGATCCTGCGTTCCGCGCGGCACGTGCTCAACCGCATCGACCGCACGTTCGCCGCGGAACTTGCCCGCTGCGAAACACGCCGCAGCCACCCGGTAACCATAAAGCCGGCGATGGCATCGCCGGTCCCCTCCCCGGCGTCGCCGGCGCCGGCCCGCGCCCCGCTCCTCGTCGTCAACAATGGCGCTCCCGCGCCCGTCCCGGGCAAGCAGCTCCGCCGCCTCTTCAGCAGCCTGGAATCCAGCGCCGCCCTCCGCACTCGACGGGGCTAAGCCGGAACGGGCGGGCGAGGCTCCTCCCGAGCCGGCTGCGCGCCGAAGCCGGTTGGCGACTCCGGCTCAGCAGGAGCTTCGCCCTCCCTAAGTTTTCAATCGTTGGTCTCGTGGAAATCGCTCCAACTCGTGTACGCCACGAGGATCGGCGGCAGCAGCAGCACCGAGATCAATCCGACGTAGATCGCAATGATCACCGTCGACTCGCGATCCGCTAAATGGCCGATGACGCCGCCCGCCACAAAAACCACATACAGGACGATCAATCCTTTGACCGCGCTCCTCTGGCTTTCGACCAAACCGCGTCCCATGCGAAAGAGCACGAAATAAACGACCGCTTGGAACGCGGCAAGCGCAAGCAGGCCGAGTCCGTGCTCGAGTCCCACCCGCTTGTCGAGCGCCGCCATGATGATAACTACCGTGTTCGACAATCCCATGAGCGCCGCGCCGATCATGATCACGATGCCGTAGAGGCCGACGAACCGCAGCTGCCACCCCGGGAAGCGGCCGAGATCGACTTGCTTTTCCTTCGCCCGGGCCGCGGCCACCTTGCCCTCGAACACCGCGCGGCGGACCGCCTCCGTCACGGCGCGCTCCGGCGGCGCCTCGACCTCGAACTGCGGATCGCGGGCCACCTCGTCGAACAGACTTTCGTCGAGGGGGACGCCGTCGAACATCTCGGCGGAGAGGTGCGTCGCTTCGTCCTCTATGCGCGGCGAACTGGGCTCCTCGAGCGCCTGCATTGCCAAATCCTCGGCCGTGACGGCGGGCGACGGCGTCCGCGCGGGCGCGCCGGCCAACGGCGGCAAAGTCGCCGCGGGAACTTTCAACCGCACGCCGCATGAACATTTGGCGGTCCGCCCAGCCATCTCCAATTTCAGCGCATAGACTTTGCCGCAGTTGCCGCAGCAAAGGCTGATTCGAGCGGCGTCGGCAGTCATGGCGGCCAACCGGAGAAAAGAGAGAAGAGTGTGAATCCACGCGGCCAAGACGTCCGCCCGGCCAGGAATGTTGCAGTGTAATTTCTCCGGCCGGAAGTTCAATCAGGCCCGCGACCTCGGCCGCGCGTCAACGGACGATCCGGGCCCGCCGCAGAACGGCTGGGTCGATCACGACGCCGAGACCGGGCCCCACGGGTGTCGCCACGACGCCGTCGCGCACGGCAAAGCTCGGAGTGTACCAACCCGCACAACGCGGCGACCCGGTTCCGGGCGAGTCTTCGAGAAACTCCTGAAACGGGCCTAAATTCGGCGTCACCGCCACCAGGTGCAACATGGGGGCCGCGGCGAAATCAGACTTCGCACAATGGAACGCCGCCTCCATCCCCGCCGCCGCGGCGAGTCGCGCCACGCGCAGCGTCCGCACGAAGCCGCCGTTGTTGACCGCGTCGGGCTGCACGACGTCGACCCCCCGGTTCGCCGCCAGCCAGCGAAACTTCTCGACGCTCGTGTCCTGCTCGCCGCCCGCGACCAATACGTGCTGCAGCGCGTCGGCCACGCGCCGCGTCGCTTCAAAATCCTCCCACGGACACGGCTCCTCGAACAGGTAAACGCCGTGCGCCTCGAGCATGCGGCCGACTTCGATCGCCTCGTCCGCGGTGTACGATCCGTTGGCGTCGACAAGAATCGTTACCCCGTCGCCGAGCCGCCGCCGCGCCAGCCGCACGAGCTGCTCGGTGCGCCCTGGCATCTCGTCGCCGCGACCCATGCGTCCGCCGATCTTTACTTTCACTGCAATGGCGCCGGTCGCTGTCAAGCGCGCCGCGAGCCGGTCGACCTCCTCCTCCGGCGTCGTCTCCCGCCGCAAGCTGGAAAGATAAACCGGGATTTCGCGCCGCAGCGTCTCTGGGGAGAGTGCCCCGCCGAGCAGCTCCGTCGCCGAAACGCCGGCCGCCTTCCCCAGCAAATCAAACGCGGCGAGCTCCGCCCCAGCGATGCAGCTCCAAAACGCCAGCCCCGCGAGCTTGTAATTCCCGTCGTGCCGGCCGATCTCATCGACGAGCCGCTCGATATTGCGGACATCCTGGCCCACAAACAGCGGCAGCACGAGCTGGGTCATCAGCGGCCAAAGATACGCGAGCCGGTCGCTGCCCAGCGCAACGCCCTCGACGCCGTCCGCCGACCGCAGCCGCACAAAGAACTTCCCGCGGCGCCGCAAAAGCTCCGCCCGCTCGATCACCACAGGCTCGGCCACGCGCACATGAAGCTGAAGCAGGTCCTGCTCTGCCGGCGCCGCGTCGCCTAGAAGCACAAGCGGGCGAACGCTCTCGCCGCCGCGACTCGCTCGTCCCAGAATCCGCCCCACGCCAAACATGCCCGCCACGCGCTCCTTCACCGCCAGCTACGCCACGCACCGTTGCGCTCAATGTTGCCGCCGCAGAGCATTCCGTCTACCCTAAACGCCACGCTTCCGGTCCGGTAGCTCAGTCGGTTAGAGCAGGGGACTCATAATCCCTTGGTCGCAGGTTCGAGTCCTGCCCGGACTACTTCAAGAACCAACCCGTAGTGCCACGGCGGCAAGTCGATCACTCCGCCTGCAGGCTGCAAGCCCGCGTCTGATGCCCACTCGACAATCTGGACGGGACGGGGGCGAATGTCGAGGTCAGGACCGCGCGGCGTCGCGCCGTGGCGCCAGTGAATGACGAGTACGCGACCGTTCTCCCGCAGCGCCGTCGCCGCGTGGCGAAGCAGTGCGACGGGGCTCTCGCAGTGCAAAATGTTGAACAGCAGCACGGCGTCGGCCTTGACGCCGAACCCCGACGCCGTCACATCGCGCTCTTCACAAACGATTGGCAACCCGAACGCCCGATTCCGCGTGCGGTCGACCATGACCGGGTCGATGTCGTATGTGGTGAGCGTACCGCTGATCACCTGGGCAACGGGAATGCTGAATGTTCCGTAGCCGCAGCCCAATTCGGCGACGTCGTGACAGCCGCCGAAATCTAACTGAGAGAGAATCAGCGGGACGTCGAACAGCGATTCCCAGTAGGTCTCCTCCGGCATCCCGCTATCGCGAATCTTCATCATCCGGCTCCGCCACCTCAAACCCCGCCTCCACCAACTCTTCATACCCCGGCTGCAGCGCCCGCACTGTATACCCAAGCTCCCCCAAAATCTTCGCCGCCTGCTTCGCGCGCATCCCCACCACGCAAAACGTGTAGAGAATCTTCTTCTCTTTCTTCGCCGGCAGCGTCTTGGCGACCTTCTTCACGTCCAGACTATGCTTCCGCAGCGAAGTCACGGGCAAGAAGATCGATCCCTCGATATGCCCCTTGTCCCATTCCTCGATGCTGCGCACATCGACCAACACCGCCTTCTCCTCCGCGACATTCTTTTGCACCTCTTCGAGCGTATCCTCGGTGAACTCGAGGTCGCTCCACGCACTGCCCGGCGCGAGAAACAAGGCCGCGGCCAGCCAAATTCCCAGATACGACATCGTTTGGCTCTCCATTTGCAGGCACGGGCACTCATTCTACCCCGCAGCCGACCAACTTGTACAACTCGATCCCCCGACCTAAAGTGCCAGCTCGGGTCGAGCAGCGCGTGGACCACCTCACATAGAAGGAGTTACGCATGTCACCCCTGGAAATTTCGGCGCTCATCCTCTCCATGGCCGCGATCGGCGGCGCCGTGCTCGCAGCGATTCGACTCCGCGGCGCCCCCTACCCTCCCCTGGCGCTCGCCCACGGCCACGGCGCAATCGCCGCCGCAGGCGTCATCACGTTGGCGTACGCCGCGTACAGCGCAGGCATCCCGCAGCTCGCTCAAATCGCTCTGGGCATCTTCGTGCTGGCTGCCCTCGGCGGCGCCGTCATGATGGGGCTCTTCCACCTGAAGAGCAAACCGCTACCCATTCCACTTGTCCTCGGCCACGGCATCCTCGCCCTCGTGGGCCTCGGCCTCCTGTTGAAGAGCGTGTACGGCGGTTAGGAAATCGTCGGCGTGGGCCAAGCGCCCTTAAGATCCGTAGCCGCGCCTCCAGCACGCGCAGCACAACACCCGGTTCCGACCAACCGGCAAAACCGACATGCCGCCCGCCCTCACGTGACCTACCAGGGTATGTGGCGGGATACGTTTTGACCGGCATCTCCTTCTCGCTGATTTCGGCATCATCGGCGTGAAGAAGCTTAGCCGGCCCGCCGATCAACCCGCGACCTAGTGGCACGCCATCGCTCGCCACCCCTGGCGACGCCTTGCAATTCCGTGCACACTCAAGCACCTAGGGAAATGAGCCAGGAGAGTGAACACTAATTGGCACTAATCTTCGCTAATTCGGATTAGTGAAGATTAGTGACCATTAGTGTTCCACTCCTCCCCATTCTGTTTTCCACTTCCATCCTCTGCGCCTTTGCGCCGTTGTGTGAGACATTCTTCCAGATTGCGGCGCGAACCGTCCCGCCAATAATTGACCTGGCCATCGTCCTTTGACCTGATCGCTAATTCTCCGGACTTTGCGCTCGCGGCTCCTTTCCCGCGCACGCCGCCTTCGTCAAAATGCCCTGACGAACTTCTCACACGCGCCAGTCTCGCCGCATCGTCAGTACGTCGTACCCAGTACTTCGTACACGTACGCTCGCACGTCGGCCGTTCACATTACGTACCCCGTACGCTTCGTACTCCGTACTTGACGTACTCGGCACAACCATTCGGAGCACTGCCTTCGCAAACTTCAGGTGGCCCAAAATGCAGCCCTTGACACGCCGAGCCAAATGGTGTACAAATTTATATAATTTATCTCACCCGAATCAACCGCGGATTCATGCCGATCAACGCAGATGCCCCGGCTTGATCCGCGTTCATCTGCGTCCATCCACGGTTAAAATCCCGCAAACCCCACGGTGCCCAAAGGGGTTAAATGTTCGCCGCTGTACTCCAATTGATCCGCACTCACTCACAGCACATTTTTTCCAAAATTCACGGACTTTTGTCACCATGCCAATTCGCAAACGCCCAAATTCACCGCACCAACTCACAAACGCCCGCGCAAAATCCGCGAATTTTGGAACGGGGGATCGAAATCCGCACATGTGTGGCAAAATTACTGCTGCCAATTCCCGTGGCGCCTTAGCATCAGCTCTGGCCATAGGGTTCGTCCTCGTCGCTGGTCGGGCGAGCGCTCAGGACCCCGAGGCGTACCGCATCCCGCGCTTTCGGGGCGAGTTCGCCGGCGAAGTCGCCGCCCCGGACGAGCCGCTCTCGCTCTGGTACGGCCGCCCGGCCCGCGAGTGGACCGACGCCCTCGCCATCGGCAACGGCCGGCTCGGCGCCATGGTTTTCGGCGGCGTCGAGGAGGAGCACCTGCAGCTCAACGAAGACACGCTCTGGTCCGGCGGGCCCTACCAGCAGGCCAACCCCGACGGCCCCGCCGCGCTGCCCAAAATCCGCGAGCTCATCTTCGCCGGCAAGAATGACGAGGC
>JANOIK010000615.1:0-1792 GCA_031407585.1 Planctomycetota bacterium
GACGATGCGCAAGCAACTCATGGTCGCCTACTTCCACACTGACAGGCCGGAGCAACTTCGGGACCTGCGTCGCGAGACGGACGAGTATTTCCGCCAGGCGGGACGTTGGACCGAGGAGGCCGTCGCGGCGCTCGCTGACGCGTGCCGGCAGACGAGGCTCAACGACCTGACGGTCGACTACTATTTGGAGCTGATCGCGATGGTCCAGCGGCAGCAGCCGGCCGGCGGCGCCGGCGGGGAGTCGCTGCCGATGTACTACCGCGGGCTGGCCGAGACTTACTCGGCACTGGGGCAAACGGAAAACGCGGTGGACGCCGCCGCGGGGGCGGTGGTGAGTTGGGGCCCGAACATCGAGCGCCGCGAGGAATGCCTCGCCACGATGAGGAACGTGCTCGCCGCCGCGACCGATCTGGACGCCTACGCCGCGACGCTCGACCGGCAGGCTGGCGAGACGGGCGAGGACAGCCCGCTCATCCGCAAGATGCTCGGCGAGGCACTGCTGGCGAAGAATCAACACGCGGCCGCGGAATCGCAATTGCGGATCGCGATCGAGCTGGAGCCAACCGACCTGGCGGCGTACAACTCGCTCATCGCGGCGCTCGACGCGCAACAGAAAACCGACGCGGCAGCACAAACGCTCATGGCGGCCATCGACGTCGACCGCCGCAACCTGGCGCTGCTCAACCAACTGGCCGATCGGCTTGCCGACAACGAAGCGCAATCCGAGCGCGCCGCAACGATGGTGGTCGAGGCCTCGCCGCAGGAATCCGAAAATCACGCGGCGCTGGCGGAGCGGCGGCAATCGCAAGACCGCTGGGCCGAGGCGATCGACCAATGGCGGCACGTGGCGCGGATTCGTTCGCTGGAGCCGGAGGGTCTGGTAAAGCTGGCGACGGCGCAGATTCACGAGCGCCGGTGGGACGACGCGGAGGCGACCGTCAACAAACTGCTCACGACCAAGTGGGCGTCTCGTTTCGGCGACCGCACGGGCGAGTACGTGCTGCTGCTGCAGCAGATCGCCGCGGGGCAGGACGCGGAGTGAGATACTGTGGCAGGCGTTTGATGCGCAATTCGCGGTACTGAGTACTCGGTACGAACTTAGGCGTCATACCCCAAATTCGGCGCCAACCAGCGCTCGATTTCGGCCACGCTCATGCCCTTGCGGCGGGCGTAGTCCTCGACTTGCTCGCGGCTGAGGCGATCCACCGCGAAGTAGCGAGCGTTCGGGTGCGCGAAGTACAGACCGCTGACGCTCGCCGCGGGGTGCATGGCGAGACTTTCGGTGAGAATGATCCCCGTCTTGGCGGTCGCGTCGAGAAGCTTGAAGATCGTGCGCTTCTCGGTGTGGTCGGGCTGAGCGGGATACCCGGGCGCCGGGCGGATGCCGCGGTACTTTTCTTCGATGAGGTCGTCGGGCGACAAGTTCTCGGCGACGCCGAAGCCCCAATCGCGGCGCGCCTGGGCGTGCAGGTGCTCGGCAAAGGCTTCGGCGAGTCGGTCGGCGAGCGCCTTGGTGAGGATCGAGTTGTAGTCGTCGAGGTCGGCGTCGAACTTTTTCGCGAGCTCGTCGCAGCCGAGGCCCGTGGTGACGGCGAAGGCGCCGATGTAGTCTTCTCTTGCGTGCCCGGTCGCCGCGGCGACCTCGCCAGGGGCGATGTAGTCGGCGAGGGAGTAGAACACTTCCTGCCCCTTGCGGCGCCACTGTTGGCGGAGGGCGTGGAAGCGCGTGCGCTCTTTGGTTCGCGAGTCGTCCGTGTAGACGATGATGTCGTCGCCCTGGCTGTTTGCTGGG
>JANOIK010000635.1:0-5154 GCA_031407585.1 Planctomycetota bacterium
AAGCCGGGACTAGAGATCCTCTACCCGGTGGCCACCGTCATTTTGGGAGGATTGGTGACTTCGACGTTCTGCGAGTTCCTGTTGCACCCGGGATTGTTTTGGAAGTTCAGCGGCAAGGATGCCGAGCGGCTGGTGCAGAACGAAGGAGCCGAAGACGATCTGCTGCGAGAAGAGTAAGCATGTAACTGGTTGTTTCAGGTTTTTCTTTAGAGAGGGGAGTAATTCAATGAAGTACCTAGGACTCATGTCGCCCGGCTTGCTGGTCGTCGCATTCTGGACGACAGGCTGCTCCAAACCCAGTGAGCCGAAACCAGCCGCATCGAGGACGACGGCCGCGCCAGCCGCCGAACACTCACATGGTCTGGGACCAAACGGCGGTGTGGTGTTTGAAGCTGGTAGCAGACACGCCGAATTCACCGTCGACCATCCCAAGAAAGAATGCAAATTCATCTTTCTTGGCAACGACGAAAAGACGCCGGCAGCCGTGGCCGCCACCGAATTCGTCTTGATCATTCAAGAGACGAGGACCGCCGACGGCGTCGCAGTCCCGTCCATGACGGTAACCATGTCGCCCGTAGATGCTGTGGACGGAAAAGCGACGACGTTCGTTGGTACAGATCCCGGCATCGGAAACGTTGCCGACTTCGCGGGCATGGTCACTGGCGAAATCGACGGGAAACCCATTTCCGGCAGCTTCGACGAAGCTACCGGCGGGCACGGCCAAGGCCATGCCCATACGCCTCACGATGGGGTGGTAGCCGCTCTCAAGGGAAAATCAGGCGAGGATGTAGGCTTTGTTGAACTTAAACTCCACGACGATAAGGGGGATTTAGAACTGTGGCTCGGTAAGGATCGCGAAATGACGCAGCCGATCGATCTTCCGGCCAATACCGTAATCAACGTGTCGTTCAAAGATCTTCCCGGAAAAGCCGCCACGCTCTCGGTGAGAAACAACCAGACCAACGAGGATGAAGAGGGGAACCCCAACCTGCGCGACGGAATGACAAACTACTTCATCTTCCCTGGAAGTTCCGGGCAGGATCCAAGCTGGCTGATGGGCAAGGACTTTCAGTCCAAGGTCCAGCTCTCATTTACTGCCAATGGCGTTCGGTACGGGTCAGAAGAGTTTGTGCTCAAACCGCACACTCATGCAGATGGACAGGCGCACTAAGATGATTGTTTATTTCCAATCAATGACGCGCTGTGGAAGAGGGAATCCATGACTCTCTGGAACATCCTACGAGTTGTGATTGCAGCAGTCACCATTGTCGCGGCGGCGGAGCTTTCCAAACGCTATCCTCGCTATGGTGCACTGCTGCTGTCGTTGCCGTTGATTAGCATGTTGGCGTTCGCATTTAGTTGACAGCAGCATCACGACATAGCGTCGGTATCCAAGTTGGCTAAAGAGACGTTGATCCTCGTGCCGTTAGGGCTGCCGTTTTTTGTGCCGCTCGCGTGCGCTGCCCAGTTCGGATGGAGCTTTTGGGCAGCGTTCGCGGCCGGACTGGTGCTAGCGTCGTTAACGCTGGGTGGTTGGCTTGCGATTGGCCGCTAGAAATGACTGGCAGGGCAAGGAATCTGTCATTCAATCGGCTGGGGGCTCAGGTTGGCTCAGCCCCTGGGCGTTCGGGCGTCGAAAAAATTATTGGGCGTTCCTGAACGCCGACTAAGGGAAGGGAGTCCCTCACGGTGAGATACTACGCGCTGAAAGAAAGACAGAAGGGGCGGGCGCCGCGCGCACTGACGATTCTCTTTGCTGCGCTAGCAACGGCATTCTCGTCGCTGGCGGACGCCGGTCATGGCCAAGACGCGCCTGCAGTTTTGGTAAATCCAGCCGCAGCCGAAGCGCAACCAATTGAGTCGCTTCCAGTCCCGACGGCGCTTCCCGCCGTAGTTGAGGGCCTGACGCTCGAACAACTCGAGGAAATGGCCCTCACCGGTAACCCGTCGATCTGCCGGGCGTACGCGCTCGTCGGCGCGGCGCGCGGCAATTGGCTGCAGGCCGGGCTCAAGCCCAATCCGAGCGTCGGCTACGAAGGTCAGCAGCTCGGCAGCGGCGGCCTCGCGGAGCAGCACGGGGTCCTCTTCAGTCAAGAGATTTCCACCGGCGGCAAATTGCGGCTTAATCGCGCCGTCGCCCAGGGGGAAATCGTCGTCGCCGAGCAAGAGCTTGCCGCCCAACGGCAGCGCGTGCTGACCGACGTGCGGATTGCCTACTACCACGTCCTCGTGGCGCAGCGGCAAATCGACCTGGCTGATGAGCTGATTCGCGTCAGCGGCGAGGGTTCGCAGTCGGTTGATGCCTTATTTCGCGCACGGGAAGTCGGGCGGGTCGACGTGTTGCAGGCGCAACTAGAGAACGAGCAAGCGCAGATCCTTCTGCAGGACGCCCGCAATCGCTACGACGCCGCCTGGCGCAACCTAGCCGCAATACTTGGCAATCCGGCGATGCCCCCGCAATCGGTCGTGGGTGACCCGAGCGGGTCGCCCAAGGGCATTGAGTTTGAGGAGACCCTTGCCCGCATTCTCTCGACGAGTCCGGAGATTGGTTCCGCCGTCGCCGAGCTGGAGCGAGCGCGGCGAGCGATCGATCGCGCCCGAGTCCAGCCGATTCCCAACGTGAGTTTCCAAGGGCTGGTCAACTGGCAGGACAACGGCATCGGCGGCAAGGCTGACGGGGGCGTGGCACTTTCCGTACCACTCCCGCTGTTTGATCGCAACCAAGGAGCGATCATCCGCGCCGAACGCGAGGCCGCTGCCGCACGGTACGCCGTCTCGCAAGTCGAGCTTGATTTAATGAGCCGTTTGACGCCGGTCTACGAGCGGTACGCCAACGCCCGCAATCAAGTAAGCCGCTACCGAGAGACTGTCCTGCCCGCGGCCGAGGAGTCGCTGACTTTGACGCAGAAGATGTATCAGGCCGGCGAAGCCAACTACCTAGGCTTGCTGACGGCCCAGCGTACATTTGCGCAGACGAACCGGAACTATCTCGACGCTGTGTTGCAATTGCGAACCGCCGAAGCCGAGATTGAGGGCCTTCTGCTTTCCGGCAGCCTTCAGCATCGGCCAGGCGGAGTTTCTGGCGCTGGCCAGGCCGCCAGTGCCGCACGCAGCGCCGCTCCCTTTGTCTCACCCGCGCGCTAACTCGCAAAAGCGAGCAGTCTCGTGCGGAAACTGGTCTCAGGGGCAAAATCGCATCCTGCGTGCCGGGAATGCTTCGCGCGTGACATCGGCTTCGACGCTGCGGGAGTAACCGGCGGCTAGTTCCAAGGCCGCGATGGCGTCCGGCGACGGCCATGGCCCGCAGGGTCAGGGGCTCAAGGCGGAAGCCTTGGCGTAATGGCTTGGCACGGAGCGACGTGCCAGACCGTTGGCCAGTGTTGGGTGGACGTGGCGATCGCTTGCGGGAGCAAGTGATTGGCAGGTTCCCGGTGAGCGTTGGTCGAACAAAACAAGCGGGTGGATCTGCGACGTTGTTGGGGGGCTCGGAGGAATGTAAGAGTGGCGTGCTCGAATCAGCTAAGAAGCTGATAAGAGCACGACAGCCGGGAGGTGGAGCAATGCCAGTCTGAGGCCTTGCGGTGCGAGGATCACTGGCGAATCTTGCATCAGGCGATCGTTCGCATGGCGAAGAGGCAGGAAGTCCGAAACGAACAACGAAACGAACATGGAAACGAAGAGCCCTCCACCGAGGATCGCCGCGAACAATGAGAGCGGCAATTCACGCGGGCGAAAGGGGATTCGGCTCTCAAGAAGCCGACGAGAGGGCCGTGTCGGACCAACGGCTATGCAGAGCAAACGCTCGCCGGCGACGCTGCCCCAAAAATGAGATTGATGGCGGCCTGCTGCTGATCGGGCAGCAGGTGACGATACCGCCGCACCATCTCCTCGGTCTGGTGTCCGACCCACGCGTCGATCACCCGCTGGTCGACGCCAGCAGCCGCGGCATTGCTACAGAACGAGTGACGGAAGACGTGCCAACCACGAAGCTTCTGCCACGTGGATTCTGCAAGCGTGTGCTTGAAGTAGTAATGGGCCGTGTCGGGGTCGAGGGGCTGCGGCTCGATGGGGCGGTGCCCCCGCATGGCGGAGAGTTCATGCCAAAACGTCGATTCAATCTCCGGATGGTCCAGGAGGAGTTTCTGTAGGGTCTCGCGGAGAAGGGGAGTCATCGGCACGCGCCGGGTGGTCCATCGGTCGTGCGACTTCTTCCGCTCCTGGATGGTGACCAGGCCATGTTCAAAATCGAGGTCTTCCACGGTCGAGCGGATAATCTCCGAACGTCGGGCTCCAGTGTGGGCCGCAAAGACGAACATCGGATAGACCGCCGGATGTACGGCGCGATCTTTTACGGTGCGGAGAAGCTCGTCGATCTCGGTGAGTGAGAGGAACACACATTCCCATAGCTCCGCGGCCGCCGCCGGCGTCGCCTTACGAACCCGTCGCTGCACCTCGGCCAGCGTCATGAAGGGCGGCTTCTCGGAGCCCTTGGGATACTTGATCCCCTTCGACGGAAACTCTCGGCCGATCAACCCATGCTGGCGGCCCCAGTTCCACACGGTGCGAAGGGTGACGATCGCCTTCTTGATCGTCGTCGCGGTGACCTTGCGGCCGTGAAGCCCCTCGTCATGGGACCGCCGTTCGACGTATTCCTGCAGCTGTGTCAGGGTCAGCGAGCCAAGCAGGAAGTCTTTGCGAAAATGCTTCTCCAACTGCCGTTGATGGATCTCCATGCCTGTGACGGTCGATTGCTCCAAGCTCCCGGCGGGAAGCGTCCGCCAGAACGCTTGAAAGAGGGCGGCAAGCGTAAGCGTCTCGGGCTCACACGGGAGGGGAGTTGCAGACGAGGCCCTGGCCGGCTTCGACCGACCGTCGCCGAGGAGAAAGGCGGCCAGCTCGCCGCCTTCGGGCAGCTGCAACGTCCCGAGCTCCAGGCGATGCAGATTGTCTTCCAGCCGGGCGAGCGCCGCGTCCGCCGTTTTCTTGCTCCGCGTGCTTAGCGCCCGGGCGTACCGAATGCCTTGGTGGCGAAAGATGATGCGAAAGCTGCGACCGCGTTTCTCCAGCATTGCCATAATGCGATTCTCCTCGCGAGCTGCGAGAAGACCATCGACGCATCGCAACGCAATCGCAACGTTGTTCCCATTTTGTTCC
>JANOIK010000637.1:0-2440 GCA_031407585.1 Planctomycetota bacterium
GATAGAGGCCCGCAACGTACATCTTCATGAGGTACTTGGTGCGGGCGCCGGCGCCGTTGAGCGTGAGCTCCGCCTCGGCGACCTTCAGCTTGCCGGGGAGCGCGGCGGTGGCGGCGGCCGGGGCGACGATTGCGAGCACGAGTGCGGCGAGGAGTAGCTTGGGCATGACGGAACCGTGGGGGATTTGTGGAAGTGTCGTCCGCCGTTTGGCGGGTGTGCGCAGGGAGAGTAGCCGAGCGGGAAGTCGCGGCCAAGAGAAATGCGTGCTAGCGGCACTACTCTTCTGGCAACTCGTCGGGATTCATGGGACGGCGAGCCCCGTGCCGAATCCCGCACACCGTGACCCAATCGTCGCTGACGCGGTAGAGAATGCGGTAAACGCCAAGCAACGTTTGACGAATATTGGCGCCGACTGCCTCGGCCTCCGGCGCCAAACCGTGACGAAGTGGAAAATGCTCCAAGGAGTCGATCTTCTTCCACATGGGAATCGCGCCACCGGAGCGCCGCTATCGGGGCATCTTGCGCGATGTAAGCGACGATGTCGTCCAGCTCGGCGTAGGCGCGCTCCGTCAAACGGACTTTATGCGCCATACTTATCAGCGAGCCTTTGCTTCGCTTCTTGGAGGGAAATGGTTTGGCCGGCCGCTTCTTGGGCCAGACTCTCTTTCAGCGCGGCAATCGAAGCCGCGAACTCCGCGTCATCGCCGACGCCCATCATGTCGCGAAATACTTGCGCCGACATGACAACGTGATCGCCGTTCTGACCAGCCACGGAGATCGGGCCGCCGTGGTGAAGCGAGACTACGGATTCGATATCGGCCGGCAGGTAGGGGCGTGCGGTTTCCATAACGCAATTCTACGTTCGACGTGACGGAAACGCCAACGCTTGCATTTTCTGCGGCCTACTCTGCCGCGACGTCGGGGCTAAGGAAATACTTCAGCACATTCAGCGCGATGCGCGCGGCGTCGGCGCGCGTGTAGCCGCGGCACTGAAGCGCTTCATGCTGCTCCAGGGCACAACTGATGTCATAGGGCGAGAAGATCACCGCGAGCTGGCCGTCGATCTCGATGCCTTCGAGCTCCGGCGCCGTTTTGAGCACGCGGGCGCGGACCGGCTGCCCGGCTTGCTGGGCGGCGGGCTCGCGCAGCTCGACCTGCCGGATGTCGAAGCCGCCCGCTGCGGTCGTGAGGATCGGATGGTCGGCCGCGATGCGCGCGAGCTTGTGATCCGGCAGTACGAGCTGCAGTTCGCGACGGAACGCGGCGGCGAACTCTTTGCTCGCGCAGATGGCGTCGGCGAAGAGCATGCCGCCATTCTCTAAATACGCGCGCAGATTCTCGCGCTCGGCCGGGGTGAAACGGAAGTCGTGTCGGCCGTGCATGAACACCAACGGAAACTGTTGCAGCGCCTCGTCGCTCGGCAGGACCTCATAGGGTGTGGTGCTGACGCTGAGCTTCATTTGGCCCTCAGAGGCCGAGCGGAGCAGGTTGACCAGCGCGCCGGGCGCATCATTGCAGCCGCCGCCGTGGATGAGATTCGCGATGCGCCACACGCCGCGGGCCGATTGAGAATTGAGCATCGAGGCGTCGGTGGCGACGAACGACGCCTCCTTGCCCTTAGGCTCGCGATTGGTGGCGTACGCCAGCACGTTCAGACCGATGGAGACGGCGTCGTCGATGCGCTTTTGCACGGGCTCGGGCAGCGCCGCGGCCGCCATGCCGTGGGTGTTCAGCTCCCAGTAGCACGACAGGTCGACCTCGGAGAACACGACGCACGTGCGGCAGCCGTACTCGACGGCCCACAGCCGGCCGACGTACGGCGAGTCGGGGCGCACAAGGCGGTCAATGTGCCACAGTGGGTGCTCGGGGCCGACGCGGCGGAGCTTGTACTCGCCCTCGGGAAAGACGCGGTCGAGAAACTCGCGGAACCCCGCGTCGAACTGCGTGCCATCGATGCAGCAAGCCTCGGCGAAGAGGAATCCGCCGCGGTCGATGTAGTCGCGCATCTTGCTCTCGAGGCCCGCGATGTCGGGGCGTTTGCTGCCGGTGAGGAACAGCACGGGCGCTTGCAGCAAGTCTTCGACCGTCGCCGGCTTGGGGTCCATCACTTGCCAGGTGAGATCGAGGCCCCACTGCTTCTCGGCCAGCTCGGTGATGTTGGCCATGTCGGCGCGGTGGTTGTTCCAGTCTTCGTCCGGCCCGTGCCGCAGCTTCGCGATGAGCACCGGGCGCCGGCCCTTCGACAGGAACAGCAGCGCCAGCGACGTGGCGATGTGCGGGTTCTCTTCCGCGTGCAGGCGGCCCTGCCAGTGGTGGCTGAACGGGTCTTGCTGGCTGATGAGCAGCTCGGCGCCCTCGCGGTACCAGTCGTGGTCGCCCAGGAAGCGGCGGGCGGTGAGCCGGCCGACGCGCTCCAGCCCGTAGAGATAGTAGAGATGCC
>JANOIK010000643.1:0-4444 GCA_031407585.1 Planctomycetota bacterium
GCCGACCAGGCGATCGTCGAGGCGCCGCTCGTCGGTCTCGCCATCGGCGGCGAGTTGCGTGGAGATGGAACGATTATGGGCGACGTGCAGAACATCGGCACGGTCGCGCCCGGAACTTCGCCGGGAACGCTGACCATCCAAGGCAATTACGACCAGGCGCCCATTGCCGTTTTGGCGATCGAGCTCGGGTCAGCCGCGAGCTATGACAAGCTCAAAGTCACAGGCCTCGCCACATTGAACGGCACGCTCCGAGTTACGCGGCTCAACGGTTTCATGCCGCAAATCGGCCAATCGTTTGACGTGCTCGATCTGGCGTCCCTGTCGGGAGACTTTGACTTTATCATGCTACCGACGCTGACGGCAGGCGTTTGGGACGCGACAAACCTGTACACCACGGGCGTGCTACGCGTCGCGTCGCCATACTCTGCGGACTTCGACGACGACGGCGACGTGGACCCCACGGACCTGGGAATCTGGAAGACCGCCTTCGGCACAAGCGAGCTAGGCGACGCCGACGCCGACAACGACTCGGACGGCGATGACTTTCTCATCTGGCAGCGGCAGTTGGGGAGCCAACCCGTGGTGGCTGTCAGCGGGGCCGTGCCCGAGCCGGGCGCCGCGTTTCTCGCAACGACGTTCCTCTATATTTTCCGTCGGCGACGAGGTGTGAGTCCATGAAAAGAGCAGTTATTTCTGCGTTGCGCTCGCGGCTACAACGTCAAGTTACTCAAGATTCATGGCTCAATGAACTGGCTGCAGTGCACTAACTGCCAAAGACTGTTCACGGCTTTTGACGAGAAGCTCGTGGTCTCCGAGAAGATCGGCTTGTTCGACTTTCCCGCTTTGGGCGGCGGGCAAACGGTGGCCATCGTGGCCGGGGCGATCGAACTCATCAATTGACTCTTGAAGTTCGTGTTCCTCAAACGGAGTGAAGTCTAATGGTACGAATCAGCACAGCGATGGTGGGCGCGTGGGCGGCAGTGTGCGGAGTCGTAGTTGTCATCGGAGCGGATGCGGCTCAGGCCGCGGCGCCGTTCAAGATCGGCAAAGTTGCGGATACGAGCACACAAGTTCCTAATCAGACGTCGGGCACGCTCTACACCCAATTCGGCATCCCCTCGCTGCATGCGGGCGTGGCTACCTACCGCTCCGATTTCAGCGGCACGGCTCAGGTAGCTTTTCTCCGCATCGACAAGGGGCCGGTCGGAGGACCGTTAACCCAGGTCGCTAACGCCAATACAACGTCGTCTGCTGTGACTGGCGACGTTCTGGGAATCAACACCGACCCGGCTATCTACAATGGCGTGGTCGCCTGGCAAGGCCCCACCGCGTTCCTCACGCACAGTCAGAACTGGAAGGCGATACCCGGCGGCGGCCCAAATATGCTCGGTCAATCCGTTGCCGGACTCGGGCCCTCCGTATATCTAAATAACGTCGGCGGCGGCTACCGTACCAGCGGCTTTATCAATGCGCTTCGCATTCAAGGTCAATCGGGAAATCTCGTCGAAGTAACCGATGTCATCCAAGGCGGAGGCGGCAAGACGGTCGGCGACTTCCTCTACTATTTGGACCATAACAACAAGTACATCGCCTTTGTTGCGGATACGAGCACGCCTGGCCAAGATCGAGGCATCTATCGGTGGGACCAGCCCACCGACAAGGTCATTGCCATCGCGGACTCCACGGTGGCAATTCCCGGGCAATCGGGAACTTTCAACGACGCTCTCGGGATGTTGACCACCAGGGGCGGAAATTCCGGCCTCAGTGCCCGACCGTCGCTGACCGGCAAGACCGTCGTGTTCTCGTTCGACGATTCTATCCGCTCGGGCGTCTATCGGAATACCGAGGGCTCGATCCAGGTGGTGGCGGATACGAACACCCCGCATCCCACCCTCGCGGGCACATTCGATAACTTCCGCGGCGTATCGGCGGTTGGTGGGTCCACGGCCTTCGTCGCTACAGGTTTCCCGGATCCCAACTCCTCCACCGAACTGATCGGCTTGTATCTGAAGCATTGCAACAAGGTGATGGAAATCTTGCGGCAAGGGCAGACGCTGGACGGCAAGACCGTTCGAACTCTCGAATTGGGACACCGGGGTCTCGCGACCACCAGCTCGCTTGCCAATCCCAGTTTTTTCAATTTCGGCATGGAGGTCGCCTTCTGGGTCGAGTTCACCGATTTTTCGGAGGGCATCTATTCCGCTAAACTCTCCGAGCTTTGCGTTACGACCGACACGATGCTGAACAACTACTCGCTGGCTAATCTTTCTCAGATTTCGCCCAATGGCTTGACGAGTTTCACGACGGCGGCGTTCGACCAAGATTTCCCGCTGGCTGCCGCCATACAAGTCTCCACCCCGACGGGTCGGACGGCAACATTCGGCTCGGAGCAGGCGGCAGGTTTGTACGGCGTCAACGGCGCCCCGGGCAACAATCCCAATCTGATCGACTTCGCAATACAAGGTGGGGCGCCCGTGCCCGAGCTGCTTGAAATTTCCTTCACCGAGACTGTTCGGCTGACCGGGTTGGACTTGGGCTCGTTCGACCCGGGCGACTCAGTGCAGCTGATACTCCCCGGGTCAATCATCCCAGTCACCTTTGAAGACATCGAGGACGGTCACATTCACCTCGATGGCGTCACGCTCCCCGCGGGGGCGACGCTGGGCATCAATTGGGATCCGACCAACGTCAGCGGAGACGGCGTTAGCTTCAATGGGGTGATGATCGCACCGGTTCCCGAGCCGGCATCCATAGTGCTGGCGATGTTTGCGGCCGCTAGTTTGTGCATCCGACAATGCCGGACGACCTCGCGAGTCCCAACAACTCATTCGCGCGCGAGACACGTCAAATAACGACCGTTCGTGAACCGTGAGGCGATTCTCAAGAACCCGTACGTTTGATGGCGCCATCCGCGAGTGCCGCGAACTCATCTCCGCGGCTGGCCTGACGCTCGGCGGCCAATCGGGCCGCAAAGCGCGTCATCAACCCAAGGGGTATCGAAACCAAGTTCAAATCCAGTCGCCCCGATTTTTTCGCGTGACGGTCGATTGCAAGTCGAACGAATTGAACCGGTTACGTGCAAGTTCAATTCCGTCCAGCCGCCATAGGGCAACTGGATCCCACCTCAACTCACGCGGCACTTTCGTCGGTAAGCAGCCAGGCAAAAGGCCAATCCGAAGGCTGCTAATGCCAGTCCGCTTCGTTCAGGAACCGGGATGCCATTCATTTCGACGGCGTTGAGAGCCTTTGTTAGCTCCGCCACGTCAGTCGGACCATAGAGGTCGTTAGCGGCCTGGATGATGTCGTCGTAGGCGGTGAAGAAATTTTCGGTCGAATCGAAGTAGAGAGTCTCGGCCCGGTAAAGAATCTGTTCCATCTTGTCGAAGCCGATGCCGGTGATGTTGTAGCTGTTGAAGGAGCCGCCTTCGACCGCGAGATAGAGTCCGTGAGTCAGCACCGTGGAATTAACGTGCACGCCTCCAGCATCCAAGGTGCCCGTATAAGAGTAAGGGCTAAAATACCGATCCGGGCTGGTAAGTCCCGCTAGCAGCGGACCGTGCGTTGGATCGCTCATATTGCGTGACACCCTATTGGTTGGCCCCACGATTTCCAGCCAGTCACAGCTTCCCGTGACCACCATGAAGATTGTGGGTAAGGATGAGCCCTTCGGGAGAGGAGGGCGAGCGCAGCGAGCCAGGTGAGGGGGAAGCAAAGTTCGCGCGGCGCCGTTTTTCGTGCTGAATTAATCGCAACCCGCAGCGTTGCGCCCCCTCACCCAAACCCTCTCCCAGCAGGAGAGGGCTTTGATAGGCGATGCTCCTAATTACACCAGCAACTTCAACGTCCGCGTGCCGCGGCCGCTGAGGAAATTGTCGAGCGAGGGATCGTAGTCGACGATGCCTGCCTTCGACACGGTGAACCAGTGAACCTCGCCGGCCTGGATGATGAACTGCGGGCCTGGCGTCAGCGCGAACGGGGTCGGCGTGCGTGCGTACGAGGTTGAATAGTTCATGGTGAAGTAGCCGGCCGTCGAGAGCGTAGGGTCGATCGTCACCTGCAGCCCCGGCAAGCCCAGGTTGGTGGTTCCGCTGCCGGTGAGAATGCCCTCCAGGCTCGCGTCGTAGCTCACTTGTCCGTTAGCGGCGACGTTAAACCACAGCACGTCGCCTCCATAGGTTTGAATGTGGTGCTGCCCGGGGAGCAACCGTGCATTGAGCAATTGGTGCGGGTCAACCGTCATATAGTCGAGAGCCATGTAATCGCTCCACAAGGCACGAGCGTCGATTTGCACTGCAGCGCCCGCGAGTTGCAACGATTGCGTGCCACGTCCCGCGAGAACGCCGTCGAGCGAGGAATCGTAGTCGATCGTGCCGTCGTTGCGGACGGTAAACCACAGCACGCCTCCACTCCCCTGAATGTGATGTGAGCCGGGCAGCAATCTGGC
>JANOIK010000652.1:0-2180 GCA_031407585.1 Planctomycetota bacterium
CCCGCCAGTGTAATGACATTCGAAGCATCGCCATGAGAGTTCCTAGCAAGGGGGCCGGCGGAGCGTTGCGACCGTGGGACCGCTAGCGAAAGTATATCCCTGGGGCCTCCTGCCAAGCAATTTCACGCTTGCGGTTAAACGATTTGTAATGTCCCGGCGTCCGTTGCGCTGCTAGCGGCGGACAGGCCGGACGACCGGCATTTTCCGCAGACTTTGCCGATCTTACTCAACCGGCGAATCAGGCTCATCCGATACTACCGGCACAGACACACCGCGCACGCGCCGTCTCGACGGCATTGCGCTCACGGGGAGTTGGAAAACCATGACTCGTCGAATCCTGGTCCGCTGGTTCACCGGATGTTTGCTCGCCGCCACGGCAGCCTCGGCCGCCCGCGCGCAAATGCAAGACGCCTTCGTCGATGCCGGCGGCAGCGACATGCAGCTGTTCGCCCCCGTCGATTTCGACTTCGAGGGCCAGCCGATCAATGAAGCCTCGGGCTGGTTCTTCGGCTACAGCAAGGTGGTGTGGGCGGCGACTGGCGAGCGGGCGACCGTCGGCCAGAAAGGCCTCACCGACACGGCCGAGTACATCGTTCGCGAGAACGCGCTCGATGACCTCCCCGATCTCACGCCCGCATTGGCCGAGCTCAACGGCAACGCGCCGACGCCCTACACGATACAGAATGGCATCCAGGACGGCGGACCCGAAGCCAACTTTGCGACGGGCGATCGCTACGAGTTTGGCTATTTCGCTGGCGGCAGCGGCTGGCTGGTTGGCGTTCTCGACGGGCCAAACGTCGTCACCAACAAAGCGTACGGCTTTACGCAACTGTCGATCCCCAACACGCTGCCGATCTCGCAGAATTTCCCAGGCCCCACATTCGGCAGCCGGGACTTTAACACGGCCGCCCTTACCGTAACCGACGGCAGCGATCTCGCTAACTACAATCCAACGACTCTGGATGGCAGCGGGGATATTCCGCTCACTGCTAACCACTTCGGCAGTGTTCACGTCAACTTCGATACACCCGACAACTACCTCTTCGGATGGCGGGACTACCATGTCAACCGGGAGGACAATCTCCCGTCTGAAACGACGGGCGGGCCGAGCTTTGTGGCAACCACAATCGGACGAGTGAACGGAGTAGTCACCACCATCGTCATCGTCCGTGGCGCCGACGGTGAGATCGACAATCTCGACAACGACCTCATCAACGGCTTCGGCTATATCTTGGCGGACATCGATGGCGACGGCACGATCGATGACGACGAGCGGATCGCGACGTTCGCGGACTTCGACGATCTCCACCGGTTCAATATTCGCTTCGATCGTCTGTACACCCGCAATACGACCGAGACCAACGGCATCGAGCTCATGAAAACTCACGAGCTAGACAACAGCCACATGGCGGTGAAAGAGCAGCACAACCGCTTCGCGATTGCCTACGGCGCCAGATTCTTGACGATCGACGACACCTTTTCGTGGGAAGGCCAAGGCGACGTCCTGGGCCGCAGCTACGCCGTCACCGGCATCGACAATCAGATCGTCGGTCCTCAGATTCGCGCCATGTGGTCGCGCCAGCAAGGCCGAGTCGGCTTCGACCTCGATGGGCGCTGCTTGTTCGGATACAACATCCAGGATGTCAGCCAGACGGGCGGTATTGGCGAGGGTTTGAATCCGGGCGGCGTCAACTCGCTGCTGTTCGCCCAGCCCACGTTTTTCGACTACGGGCGGCAGGAGAACTTCTTCTCGCCGGTCGCCGAGATGCGGGCCGAAGTCAACTATCAGTTGACCAGCGCATTCGCCCTGAAGCTCGGCTACACGGCGATCTTCGCAGACAACATCACCCGGGCGTCGCAGGTCGTGAACTACCGGCTGCCCGACATGGGATTCCGCGAAGGCGAGTTCGGCAAGCAGAATATCTTGATCAATGGACTCAACGTCGGCGTCGAGGCGGTGTACTAACTGCCGTCGCGAGATGGTTCGCAATCGCGAATGACACTAGCCCGGGGCGCAAGCCTCGGGTTTCTTTTTGCGCACCCATATCCCAATGTGCGCGAACCGTGCGCTGGGCGTGCGATTCAGAACGCCAGGCCGCTTAGGCCTCGACCTGCGCGGCATGCAGCTCGCGGAGCTCTTCCAACTCGGCCTGCAGCCGATGCCGCAGCGGGCTCGTGCC
>JANOIK010000831.1:0-1901 GCA_031407585.1 Planctomycetota bacterium
GCTTGGCATGACCATTGACGTGGGCACGGTCGAGCTCAATCGGCTGGCCGAGAACCCGCAGATGTGGACGCTGCCGACCATCACGGGCTCGCCCGCGGTGGATTTGGGCGCCTCGCCGCCGGCCGATCCAGGAGGCGGCCCGCCGACGCTCGGCAGCCAGCTTCACAACGCCGACTGGTACAACGCGATGCCGCCGAGCGGTGCACCAGACGTGTTTGCGGCGCCGCAAGCGGCAACGCCGATGGCCGCAACTCCGCCGCTAGGAGTCGCGCCCATGACGCTCGGCACGGCGACGCCACAGTTCGTTCCGCCCGGCGGCGTCGCGACGCCCCCGCCCGTACCGATGGCAACGGCGCCGCAATTCGGAGCCCAACGCCTGCCCGCCGGCGGCGTTTCGGCGGGGCCGCTCGTTCGGTAGTCGTCCAAGTCTCTTCGTCGGCGACGATTCGAGACACGGCCCAAAGCCAGCTCGGGGTGCCATGCCCACGGCCCGGCGTGGGCATGCTCCCGCCCGGAAGAACATGGCCACTCAAGGCAGAGGCCATAGCACCCTAGCGCGGGTCAGCCCAAAGCCCGCGGCCTGCGCGTTGCGCCTCAAGCTGAGCGCGACCAAGCCGGTCCTTCATTCGCTGGCTGTAGTCATAGCGCAGCATCGCGCGGGCCAGCCCGGCGCGGACGAGTTCCTCGTTGAGCTGCCGCTCCCCGTCGTACACGAACGCCAACCAACGCCCGTAGTGGTCCGCGGGTTCGCCGTCGGCTTCGATGCGGAGGCGGCGGTGGGCGTCGCGAACGAATTCCTGGGCAAAGGTCGTCGCCGCCGGGCCCAGGGGTTCGCCCGGCTCGCCGTCGTGGGCGATCTCGGGGCAATTGATGCCCTGCAGCCTCACCCGACCGCGGCCACGAAGCAGCAGCGTGTCGCCGTCGATCACGCGCTCGACCTCGTAGACGCCCGGCGCGAGCCCGCCGCGAGCGGATGTCGGCAGCGGGCTCGTTTCCGTGGGCAGCCAACCTTGCCAACGCGCAAGCGCCAGAACAAGCAGGATGACGACGCCGATCAGTTGCGCTCGGTACGAGCGCCGATATCGTGCCATGCGGAATCGGGCTCACGAGAGAGCGTGAACAGCGAGCGATGCAATCGAGAACGCACGCGCCGCGCCATGACGGCGGCGTTAGTTCTGGCTGAAGCCCAGTTCTTGCATGGCCGCGCGGCCGAGAGGATTCTTGACGTACCGCGCGCGGCATTCATTGCACAGGTCGTAGCGCGCTTGGTGATAAACGTCGTCGCCGATTTCCGCATCGTCAGCGTCGTCGAGCCGCTCGAGGATGTCCTGAATCTCCTGCAAATGGTCGCGCTCGTCCTCGCCGGCTTCGTCCGCATTGTCGATGGCCGCGTACACTTCGACGCGAACGACGTAACGCAGTTCGCGTTCGGAGTTGATGGAACGTTTGCAGCAATCGCAGGTGTAGTGGATCATCGTGACTGCCCCCAGAGTTTCGCTCACACAAGCGCCACTCCTTGCGACGCTTCCCCAGTGATTCATCCTAGCGAGAGCGTTCAGCGAATCGCAAGTCAAAACAGGCCGACTTTCGTCGATGAAATGTTTTGCAAAAAAACGCCGCTGTCGCGCCGACCGACTTGCGAAGTGTAGCGATTTGCAACGCCGCAAAAGCTACGCGAGTTGGAACATAAAAATCGCAAAGCAAATGATGTGCCCGCAGTCCTGATCGCATGCCAGCGTCACGCGCGCATCAGTGGCCTAACACGCGCGATCGCTGGCAACGCTCGGTTCGTTTGCGGCATGGCCGTTCCAAGAATTACCGCTCTATTGACCGAGCCATCGGGAACGCACTTCAGGGGAACTCTGGGTGAGAATTCGTTTTCTCGCTGGTTTTGCTGGAAA
>JANOIK010000673.1:0-1676 GCA_031407585.1 Planctomycetota bacterium
GGCGTGCTCGACATGCTCTCCGGCCGCTACCCGTCGGACGAATTCGCCGAGCTGCGCCCGCGCATCACGTGGGACCGACTCGCCGGCACGCTCACCCCGCGAAAGGCGTCGCAACGGCTCGCGGTCCTCAACGGCGGCACGATCCCGGACCGCGGCCTTTACGGCGTGTTCCTCGTCGGCGAAGCGGGCGCCTCGGGCACGCGCGTGGGCGAACTCGACGAAGAAATGGTCTTCGAAACCCACGCCGGCGACGTCTTCCTCCTCGGCGCCTCGTCGTGGCGAGTGCTCGAAATCGACCGCGACCGCGTCCTCGTCGCCCCGGCGCCCGGCGAGCCCGGCAAGATGCCGTTCTGGAAGGGCGACGGCCCCGGACGCGCGCTCGACTTCGGCCGTGCCATCGGCGAGCTCTCCCGCAAGCTCGCCCGCGCCTCGCACGACGACGCCACCGCGATGCTCGCCGCCGACAGCCGGCTCGACTCCATGGCCAGCGAGAACCTCTACCGCTACGTCACCGATCAGGCCGACGCCACGGGCGAGCTGCCCACCGACCAGTGCCTCGTGGTCGAGTCGTTCATCGACGAGCTCGGCGACTGGCGCACGGTCGTCCTCTCGCCGTTCGGCTCGCGCGTGCACGCCCCGTGGGCCATTGCCGTCGCGGCCCGACTGCGAGCGGAGACGGGCCTCGAGGTCGACTTCATGTGGGCCGACGACGGGATGGTGTTCCGGCTGCCCGAGAGCGATCGGCCGCCCACGGTCGAGTGGCTGCTGCCCGCTTCGGCCGACGTCGAAGACCAGGTCGTCCGTGAGCTCGGCTCAACGGCGATGTTCGCCGCCCGGTTTCGCGAGAACGCCGCCCGCGCGCTGCTACTTCCCCGTCGCGGGCCGCAGCATCGCACGCCGCTGTGGCTGCAGCGCCGTAAAAGCGCCGATCTGCTTGCCGTGGCGTCGCGCTACGAACGGTTCCCGATCATGCTCGAAACCTACCGCGAGTGCCTACGGGATGTCTTCGACGTCCCCGGCCTGAAGCAGATTCTTGCCGCGGTCGAACAGCAGCAAATTCGCATCCACACCGTCGAGACGAGCTCCGCGTCCCCCTTCGCCGGCGCCCTGCTCTTCAATTACACCGCCAACTTCATGTACCAGGGCGACGCCCCGCTGGCCGAGCGCCGCGCTGCGGCCCTCGCGCTCGACCACGCCCAACTTCGCGAACTGCTCGGCGCCGCGGACTACCGCGAGCTGCTCGAAGCCGACGCGATCGACGCGCTGGTGCTCGAGCTGCAGCGCCTCGACCAGCGGCGGGTCGACGGACCCGACGCGATTCACGATTTGCTGCTGCATCTCGGCGATTTGAGCGACGCGGAAATCGCCGCGCGCTGTCCGCAGGACAAGGCGATGGGCGTCACGTTTGCGAAATGGCTCGACGAGCTCCTCGCCACCCGCCGCATCGTGCGCGTGCGCATCGCCGGCGAGCGGCGGTACGTCGCCGCCGAAGACTCGGCCCGGCTCCGCGACGCCCTCGGCGTGGCCCTGCCCCCCGGACTGCCCGAGGCATTCCTCGAATCGGGCGACGACCCGCTCGGCGACCTCGTCTCGCGCTACGCCCGCACCCACGGCCCGTTCCGCACCGCCGACGTCGCATCGCGCTTCGGCCTCGGCGAAGCCGCCGTGCTGCCGGC
>JANOIK010000839.1:0-7250 GCA_031407585.1 Planctomycetota bacterium
TTCGAGGCCGACGACCACAACTCGCCCGCGCTCTACATCCGGCCGGACGGTCGGTATCTGGCCATGTACTCCACGCACGGCACGGATCCGACGACGCGGTACCGTCTCTCGACCGCCGCCGGCGACGTCGCCGCCTGGTCCGCCGAGCAAAACTTCACGAACACGGACGGCGCCACCTACTCGAATCTCCACTACCTGCCGGCCGACAACGGCGGGGCAGGGCGGCTATACAACTTCCTTCGCACGGTTGGGTACGACCCCAACATCCTCGTGTCGAGCAATCAGGGATCGACTTGGTCCTACGGCGGCCGGTTGCTTGCCGAGGGCACGAGCTCCGATCGCCCGTACGTCCGCTACTTTTCCGACGGCGTCAAGATTCAGTTCATGACGACCAATCGCCACCCGCGCGATTTCAACAACAGCATCTACCACGGCTACGTGCAGGACGGAAAGCTCTACAACTCCGCGGGCGCGGTGGTCGACGCGAACTTGTTCGACGCAACCGCGATCTCCCCTAACGGCCTAACGACCGTGTTTGCTGCGAACACCGTCGTCGACGGCGCGTCGATGCAAAAGGCTTGGACGGTCGACACGGCAATCGACCCGTCGGGAAATCCCGTTGGCCTCTTCCAGGCCCGCGCGAACGGCAGCAATCTCGACCACCGGTTCTTCTACAGCCGGTGGGATACTGGCGCCTCGCAGTGGGTAGTGAACCCGTTGGGCTACGCGGGCTCCTACCTTTACGCCGCGGAGGACGACTACACCGGCCTAGCCGCGATTGATCCGAGCGACGTCAACACGGTGTACCTATCGAGCTCGGTCCACCCTGCCACGCAGTCGCAACTGTTCGGCGCCGACGGACTGCGGCACTACGAGCTGTTCCGCGGCCGCACGGCCGACGCCGGCGCCACTTGGAATTGGACGCCGGTTACATTCAACTCGCGGGTCGACAACATCCGCCCCATCGTGCCGAAGTGGGACGCAAGCAACACGGCCCTCCTCTGGCTGCGGGGCACGTACACGACCTACGTCAATTACAACCTCCGCACCGTCACCGCGCTGAACCCCGTGCTCACCGAGCCGGTGGCGGCGCTCAAGGTCGACTTCGGCGCCACGGGCCAGCTCGTGCAGAGCGGCTTCGCGGCGTTCACCCGCGACGCCAACCCCGCCGGCGCCGAGCAGACCGAGTTGTTCGCGTCGGCCTACGCGAGCGGCGGGCAGCTCGGCGTCACCGTCGGCGGCGGCGACGTGCAGTTCGGCGACCGCGGCGACGATGTGGCCGGGCCCATCGGCGACATCGTTGACGACTTCGTGGTGAACACCGGCGTGCTGACGCTCACGCTGAGCAACCTGCTGGCCGGCGACTACCAGTTGGTGCTCTACGGCCACGATCGCAACGTCGCCCAGACCGGCTACCGCATTCTGCTCGACGGAACCGAGCTGGGCCGCATGACGCCCACCACGGGCGTCGCCCCGCAGATCGGCACGGCGTCGTCGCGCGTGCAATTCCACGCCACCGGCGCCGGCGACGTCACCTTCACGCTCCAGTCGCTCGGCGTCGCGAACGTCACGCTCAACGGTTTCGAACTCTACGCCGCGACGGCCTACGCGACCGCCCCGGCCGTCGATCTGAATTCCGACGGCGTGCTCGACTTCGCCGATTTCCAGCAGTACATCACTGGCATGCACAAGGACCTCACCGGCTTCACCGCGACGGTCGCGTACCAAATGGGCGACATCAACGGCGATCTCAAGAACAACTACGCCGACCTCGTGTTGTTTCGGAAGGCCTACAACCAGACGAACGGCCCCGGCGCCTTCGAGGCGGCCCTCGGCGTGCCCGAGCCCACCGCGGCGGGTTTGCTGAGCATCGGCTTGCTCATGGGCGTCGCAAAACTACGACCCGCGCTCGCGGCTGAGCGGCGCCAAGCGACGCGGGGCCAGCGATGACCAGTAATCCAGGATCCCCCGTGCGGCAACTCAAACGCATCGCAGCGGCCAGCGTCGTGCTGCTCGCGCTCGCCTCGACTTCGACGGCCGACGCCCAGCTCGTCACCGGCTGGGGACTCGAAACGGGCGTCGCGGGTTCCACGCTCACTGAAGGCGTCCCGGGCAGCTTCACCACCGGAACGCTTTCGGCCAACGCCGCCCCGCGCGCGTTGCTTGCGAGCCCAATTGCGTTCGCGACTGTCGGCTCGCAAATCCGCTTGAGCGGCACGGTCTCGCTCGCCGCTCCGCCGGGGAACCAGCAATTTCGCTTCGGCCTGTATAACACCAACGGCCACGCGACCGGCACGCTCAGCGGCGGGCTCTGGAGCGGCGCCGACCCCACCGGGTGGCTTGGCTACCAGGCCCAGGTCGGCGGCGGCGGCGGCGCCAACGACCGAGACACGATTAAAGGCCGGACAGCCACGGGGCAATGGCTCTCGAACACGGGTTCGTACATCGTGGGCGATGGCCCCGGCGGCGCCGTGAACCCGCCCGGCGCCACGCCCTACGATTTCACGCTGCTGCTCCAGCGGGTAAGTCCCACGAGCATCGCAATCGACTACTCGTTCGTCGGCGGCTCGATCAATCGCACGCTGTCGTTCGTCGACACTGCAGGCGCGAGCTCCGGCATAACCTCGTTCAACGCGGTGGGCTTCCTGATGACCCCCGGCGGCGGCGCCGGACAGTTCAGCAACATCTCCGTGGGCGTGCCCAAAGTCCTGCGGCTGCGCGTGAACACGACGACCGGCTTCGTGAGCATCGCCAACAAAGAAGCGGCGACCACGTTCGCCCCGAACTACTACGAAATCACGAGTGCCCAAAGCTCGCTCACGCCCACGACCTGGTCGAGCCTCGACGGCGAGATCCCGGCGACGGCGTTCACGTGGGAGAAAGCGGGCGGCGCGAGCGTCAAGCTCTTGGCCGAGGCGAATCTGCTGGGCTCGCTCAGCATGCCGCCGCAGTCGTCATTCATTCCGCTCGGCAAGGCCTTCACCCCCGGCGGTAATCAGGACCTCGTCTTCAACTACAGCATCCCCGGCGTCGACGCGATGCAGCGCGGCATCGTCGAGTACGTCACCGGCGGACCCGCCGGCGACTTCAACGTCGATGGCGACGCCGACGGCGACGACCTGCTCACCTGGCAACGCGGACTCGGAACCGCGTACACGGCCGCCGATCTCGATACCTGGCGCAACAGCTACGGCATGGCCACGCCCGCCGCCGCGCCGGTCCCCGAGCCGTGCACGCTCGCGTTGCTCGGTGTCGCGATGTGCGGCCTGCGCCGTCGCCGAACTCGGCCGTGGCTGTCTTCCACTCGGGTGGCACGCCCAAGTCCGCGCAGGGCGTGGTTGCGGGGCAATTCGCTCTCCAACGGACCACGCCCTGCGGAAGACCTTGGGCGTGCCGCCCGGAGTGCCTGCTTGCCTTAGTCGATCGCCGGCCACGGCGCCCGCGTCACATTGCGGCGCAGCATCAGGTAAACGAGCCCCACCAACACGGCTTCCACGCCGATCATCCAGCCGAGCCAGCCAAACTTCTGCGCAGCGAGCGCGACGCCCGACAGCGCCATCGTGACCATGAGCGTGCCCATCATGGCCAGGCCGCGCGACGCACTTTTGGCTTCCTCCGTCGCGTGAGAAAACGGAATCCCCCGCCCGCCCAGGCTGGGCATCAGGGCCATCACCGGCAGCAGGATCATGCCGGGCACGAGCAACGCCATCGAACCGACGTCGTGGCGAATCAACCACGCGCTGGCCACCAGTGCGATCGAGAGCGGCAGCGCAAGAAACAACAGCACGGCCTTGCTGGTCCCCATGCAAATCGGCGCGGGCCCGGACATCGGCGCCGACCGAAACAGGTCCGCCGCCTGCCAGTGCTGCGAGAATTGAAGCAGATTGATTGCCATCATCGGCACGATGCCGATGTAGCTGCTGGCGAAGACCATCCCGAAGCCGTCGGCGGGATTGTCCCCGCCGTTGCGCGTCATGTCCCGCATCATGAACACCACCGGCAGAATCAAGTACGGCGCCACGGCCGGGTAGACGCGCAGCTTCACGTCCCGATCGCGCGCCAAATACGCCGCCGTCAGGAGGAACGCGGCCCGTTGCCGCGGGTCGCGGAGCCACCATCGCAGCGGCGGGGCGTCGACCAGCCGGTCGAGCCATCGCCTACCGCCCTCGGTGCGAACCCGCCGCGCGGAGTTCTCGCTGAGCATCTGCAAACCCGCTTCGTAGTCGTGGGCCAATTTGCCGAAGGCTAGCGTCAGCACGATCGCCGTGGCAAGGCACCCCGCCGCCGCGAGCGCCCACGACGTACCGGCGCCGCTCCCGGCCAGCGCATCGTCGATTCCCCCGAACCACGCCGGCGGAAACACCATCATCCACCACGGCATCGTGAAGGCTTTGCCGTTCTCGAACGCGCGGAACAGCTCCGGCGCCATTTGGCTGGCCAGGACGGCAGAGAGGGAGAGCACAACCTGCGCGGTTGTCATCAACCCTTCGAGCCGCTCGCGGCCGAACCACCGCAGGCAAAGCTGGTAGACCAGCACGACGAGCCCCGTGCAGAAGAACGCTTGCATCACCGTCGACGCAGCGTGCACCGGCACATACAGCCACCCGCCGGTCGGCGAAGTGGCTCCGACGAGCAGTCCCACCAGATTGAACGCCCCGGCGAGCCAGACCGAAACCTCGGCGAGCACGCCGATCTTCGCCCACAGCAGGGCCCGCGGCTCGATCGGCCGGTGCAGCAGAATGTCCGCCTCGTCGCGATTGAACAGGATCTCGCCGGCCGACGACGCCACGAACAAGCCGAGAAACATCAGCGACATGGCGTGCAGGTAGGTGCTGAGCAGCAGAATCGGCTGGCTGCGGAACATCACCGCGACCATGCCGAACAGCGCGTAAAACAGTAGCGAGAAAGCCAGCTTCGAGCCGACTGAGCGCGGCGCGCCTTTCTTGTCCAGCCCGCGTGCACTTCGGCCGCGCAGAAACAGCGTCAGAAAAAGCAGCCGCAGCGTTCGGCGCACCGAGGGCGCGGCCGCCGCGTCCCGCGGAAGAAACGTTTCAATCGCGGCGGCGTCCGTGGGTTTGCTCATTCCAAAAACGTCTTGGCAAAATCTTCCGCGCGGCGTTCGAGCTGGTCGCCGCCGGTGAGTTGCGTAAACAGCCGCTCCAGCGTGCCGGCGTTGTGCGAGGCCACGAGTTCATCGGGCTTGCCGTCCAGCATCAGCTTGCCCTTGTCGATGATGATCACGCGGTGGCACACGCGCTCGACCACGTCCAAAATGTGGGAGCTGTAAACAATCGTCTTCCCCTCGCGGGCGAGCGTTTGGATGAGTGCCTTGAAGCCCACCGCTGCGTTCGCGTCCAGGCCGTCCAGCGGCTCGTCGAAAAACACGACCGGCGGATTGTGCAGCAGGGCCGCGGTGATCACCACCTTGCGACGCATGCCCTTGGAGTAGGCGCCGAGCAGCTTTTCGGTGAGCGTGGCAAAGCTCAAGTCGAAGAACGCCAGGAACTGCTTGATTCGTTCGCGGGCCGCCTCGCGCGGAATGCAGTAGAGCGCCGCGACCATCTCCAAGTACTCGAGCCCCGTGAGCGACTCGAACACGGCGCCCGACTCCGGCACGAAGCCGACGTTGCGTTTCACGTCGACCGTTTGCCGCCGAAGGTCGAATCCGCAGATTGTCGCCGTTCCGCTGGTGGGCTGCAGGATGCCGGTAAGCATCTTGAGCGTCGTCGACTTGCCAGCTCCGTTCGGGCCGAGAAACCCGACGATCTGGCCGGGCGGAATCTCGAACGAGACATGATCGACCGCGGTCTGCTCCCCGAATCGTTTCGTCAGCTCAGCGACCACAATCATGCAATGTCTCGCCCGTTCGAGGGAACCGTCCATCACCCTGGCGTCGTGAGCATCTCACTCTAGCTGAGCAACCCGCGCCCAACAATTCTGCTTCGCAGGAAGGCAAGGAATATCGCCGGCACGCGAATGGAAGAGAGGAACGGGCCGCGGATGAACGCGGATTAATAGGATTTACGCGGATCGTTCCCTTGCTTAGCCGCGACGCGACGCCTGTCCGCAGGCGCAGCGGAGCGCTTACGTGCCTCACGTCGCCGACGCGCTCCGCTACGGAAGACCTCCGCGTCGCGGCTAAACGAATTTCCTCCGATCCGCGTCAATCCGCCGAATCCGTGTTCATCCGCGGCCCATTCCGGGCGGCGTGGTTTCCTCGGAATGAGCTATAATTCTGTGCGTCTTTCGACATTCGGACCCCGCGTCCGCTGGAGCTTTTTGCGATGCTGATCTCGGCCCTCATGGGCGCCCTTCTCCTGGCCGTCATGCCGCCGCAGGATGACACCAAGCGCGTGCACGACCTCGCCGGTCTGCTCACGCCTGCCCAGCGCAGTGAGCTGGAGCAACTCGCCCGCGACGTCGAGCAGAAGACCACGGCGCGAATGGCGGTCGTCACGGTGATCTCGCTCGACGGGCTCACCGTTGATGAGTACGCACACGAGTTGTTCAATGCGTGGGGGATCGGCCAGAAAAACGTCAACAACGGCGTTCTCTTTCTGATCGCACCCAAAGAACGTCGCATGCGCATCGAGCCTGGCTACGGCCTCGAGCCGCTATTGACCGATGCACTTTGCGGCAAAATCCGCGACGAGCAGGTCCTGCCTCGCTTTCGCGCGGATGACTACCCGAGTGGAATCATTGCCGGCACGCGCCGCATCGCCGAGGAACTGCTCGCCGATCCCGCCGCCGCCCGCGGCGATCCCAACTCTGGCCCCATGCTGAGGCGGGCTGCCGAACGCCGCGCCTTCACCGCCATCGGCGCCGTTGCGGCCACGGGCGTAGGGCTCGCCGTCCTCGGAATTGTAGTAGCGATGCGCCGACTCTATTCCCCCCTTGTATTCCTGTTCGTTTCAATAGTCGGCGCCGCCGTTCTCGCGACGGCGATTTACTTCGCCTGGAACGCGCCGGGGCGCGGCGAGCCGTTGGCCGTACTCGGCGGCGCTGGGGCTGCGTCGGCCGCTGCCTGGACGTTCAACCTCAAGCGCTACCGCCGCTTCGGCCCGCATGGCTGCTCGAAGTGCGGCACGCAGCTCGAGCTGCTCAGCGATCAGCACGACGAGCCCAAACTGTCGGCCGTCCAACGCATCGAAGAGGAAATCGGCTCGGTCGACTACGACGTGTGGGTGTGCCCCGCGTGCATGAACGCCGACGCCGAACGGTATGTGAAGCCATTCTCGTCGTTCAAGGAC
>JANOIK010000740.1:0-1961 GCA_031407585.1 Planctomycetota bacterium
GCGCTTTCGTGCCCCAAAACGCCCCGCGTTTACACTCGTCGAGCTGTTGGTGGTGATCGCCATCATCGGCGTGCTGGTCGCGCTCTTGCTCCCCGCAGTTCAGGCGGCGCGCGAGGCGGCCCGGCGGTCGCAGTGCAGCAACAACATGAAGCAGTTGGGCATCGCGGCGTTGCTCTTCGAGACCGCCAAGGGGGCGTTTCCCGAAGGCGTTCACGCTGGAACTTGGAACGCGACGGTGGGATACCGGCAAGTCAACTCGGGCCACGGACCGGCAAGCTTCGGCTGGGGCGGGTTGATTTTGCCGTACATTGAGCAGTCGAATCTCGGCGTTCAGTACAAGGCGATCCCCCACTACCCCGATTACAACTGGGAAACCGCGACGGGATCCGGCGGTCAGCCGCGAGCCGGAGACTTGTCAAAGACGGGCCTTTCCGTCTTCGCGTGTCCCAGCGACGTGATGCCGACGATCAACGAAATCTACAACAACGCTGAAGACCCGTTCGCCAAATCCAACTACGTTGGCGTAGCCGGCGCCTATGGAGGGGACGACGCCAAGAACGCCACTGGCGATCACCCTTCGACTGTCGCTCTCGAAACTGCCCATCTTTTGTACGCCAATCCAGTGGATGTTTACTTGCGCCCCGATTTGACCGACGATCAGCGTGAGCTTTACAACAGGACGTTCGGCGTCTTACTAGCCGGCGCTGAGACAAAGATTTCTGAAGTCTCCGACGGCACGAGCAACACATTCATGATCGGCGAGCGCCACGGCCTTGCAGCAATCATGAACCCCAATGATGCCAACTTCAAGGCCACGCCCCGAGCCGCATACTGGACGGGATCGATCCGTGCTAAGTGGGTCAACAGCACGTTGACGAACGTCCGCAACGATCCCGAGGGGAGGTACCTTCTCAACGGCACAGGCGCGTACGGCACCGCGAGCCTCCACGTTGCCGGCGGGCACTTCACGCGAGCCGATGGCTCCACGGCCTACGTGAGCGACAACATCGACGGCAAGATCTTCGAGGCCCTTGGCACCCGCGCAGGCGAAGATAGTACCTCCGGAGGCTAACGCGCGCAACATGGCTTCTCGATTCAGCAATTCCGTTTGGCGCGCAGGGCTGGCCGCTGCCGCGCTCGTTACGCTCACGGCGGGTTGTGGTTCCGATCTTGGCATCGCCACGGTTGAAGGCCGCGTCACTCAGAACGGCCAGCCGGTTGCGGGTCACTGGGTGCGCTTCACGCCCACAGGGGGCGGACGTTCGGGCAATGGCCGCACCGATGGCGACGGCCGTTACGAGCTGGCCTACACCGCCAAAGATAAGGGCGCCCGCGTCGGCTCCAACCGCGTCGAGGTGGGCACGGGCGGCGAAATCGACGGCCGCGGTAACGAGATCAGTGCACCAGTTCAGGTGTACTCCACCGAGAAGCTCGTCGAAGACGGCGACAACGTGATCGATCTCGAAATCAACGATCCGTGAGCTTCGTCGCCTGCAAGGCGTGGACGCGCTCGAGCTCCTCGTGAATCTCGCGCGTTCGCGCATTGGTTAAGCGGTACCCGCGGACAATCGCGATGAGCGTGAGATGGCCGACCGCGGGAACCAGCGTGAAAATCACGACAATTCCCTGGCGCGCCTCCAGCGTCTGACTCTCGGCGAGTCCTTGGTATCCCACCCACGCCAGCAGCCATCCCAACAGCGCGCCCCCGACGGCGGTTCCCATTTTCAGCACGAGCAACGAGCTGGAGAACGCCAGGCCCGTGATGCGCCGCCCGGAGTGCAGCTCACCGTAGTCGACGACGTCGGCCATCATCGACCACAGGATGGCGCTGGCCGTCTTGGTGAGAAACTCGATCGCCGCGTAGGCCACAAACACGGCGACGAGGTTGGTCTTGCCGACCAGCAGCAGCGTGACGAGCGCGACGAGCGTCGCCGCTTGAATGCCCGCGTAGGCGGTTCCCT
>JANOIK010000756.1:0-6161 GCA_031407585.1 Planctomycetota bacterium
TCGCACGCCGTACTTCCTGCTGCTCGAAGACATGCTCGAGCTCACGCGCCGCTCGCCCATCGAAAGCCTGCTCGAGCTGGTCGTGGATAATCGGCTCGACGTCGCGGCCGGCGACTGCTTGCGCTGCGAGCGCCGCTTCGCAATCTTCACTCGCCGCACGCCGGAGCCGGCCCACGCCACGTTCGAGTTCGCCGCCAGCGGGCTCACGCTGCGGCCGGGCCATCGGCTGGCCGACGGTTATCAAGCCGTTGACCTCGCGCATAACTTCTTCGTCGCCCGCACGGACAAGGTCCGCGCGATGGGCGGCTGGGATCCGCAGTTGCTCGTCGACGAGCGCGTGGAGTTCTTCGTCCGCGCATTTCGCTTCGGGCTGCGCATCGGCGTGGTCCCCGAGTGCGTCGCTCAACGGTGGCCGGATCGCCGCGACGCCTCGCAGCCCGCGACCTCGCGGGACTTCACGGCGTTGGCACTGGCCAAAATGGGCGTCGCCCGCCTCACCGACGCCGAAGGCCGCGTCCGCGAAGCCGCCCAAACCCGCGCCGCATAGCGCGAACGTGGGGTGCCATGCCCACGTCCGCGTGGGCATGTCCGACTCTGCCGTTAGCCGCGCCGCGGATGGAGCAACCGAGCACGGTCGCCGGTGGCGACCGAGCGCAGGGCGGTAGTCCCCCGCCGCAGGCGCCGCAGCGAAGCGCGTCCGTCAGGCTAGAAAGCCTGACCTACGGGGGGTACCCTAACCGCAGACGACCCCCAAGCCGACCACGGCAGGCCCGGTACAATGCTTCCGTGTGCCATGCTCTCGTCCGCGTGAGCATGTCCCCCTGCTCCCTCGCCGTGGAAACCCAATCGTGTCCGCAATCCCCACCATCGTGCCCGCCGAGCTCAACCGCCGCCGCCAGGCTGGCGAGTCCGTGGAGCTGATCGACGTGCGCACCCCCGCCGAATTCCGCGAGGTGCACGCCGTCGGCGCCGAGAACATTCCGCTCGACGAGCTTCACGGCGCGAAGCTGCAGGAGCTGGCCGCGCGGGGCGCCCAACGGTCGCTCTTCACCATCTGCCAGAGCGGCACGCGATCGGCAAAGGCCGCGTCGCTGCTCGCCTCCGCCGGCGCCAGCGTCACCAATATCGACGGCGGCACGCGCGCCTGGGACGACGCGGGGTTGCCCGTCGAGCGAGGCAAGAAAACCATCTCGCTCGAGCGACAGGTCCGCATCGCCGCCGGCTCGCTCGCGCTCGCGGGGGCGCTGCTGGCCGTCTTCGTTCACCCGGCGTTCGTCTGGCTCAGTGCATTCATCGGCGGCGGCCTGCTCTTCGCCGGCCTCACCGACACCTGCGGCATGGGCATGCTGCTCGCCAAAATGCCGTGGAACCGCTCGTAATCGCAAACTCTTCGCGGCGCGGTTAATCCACGTTGCCGCTTGCGGTTCCCCCGTGGTAGAACTCCGCGCTTCGCCGCCGAGTGAACGCCGTGCCTAGAGGAGAACCCGCGCATGACCGCCGCCGCAATCGCGCCGCGCGCACGCGACGCCGTCATTTGGGAGGCGGCGCCGGCCGAGCCGACGACCGCTCGCCCGTTTCTCACGGCGCAGTGGCGCGACTTTCTCATGCTCAGCTACGAAGTCGACCCGCGAATCCTCGCGCCGCACGTGCCGCCGGGAACCGAGATCGATCTGTGGCGCGGCGGCGCCTATGTGAGCGTCGTCGGCTTCGTCTTCGCGCGGCCCCGATTGTTCGGCATGCCGATCCCGCTGCACAGCGAGTTCGCCGAAGTCAACCTGCGGTTCTACGTGCGCCGTCGCGTGGGCGACGCCTGGCGGCGAGGCGTCGTGTTCCTGCGCGAGCTCGTCGCCCGGCGCGCCGTTGCCCTCGTCGCACGGCTCGGCTACGGCGAACGCTTCGGCCGCGTGCCGATGAGTTATGCCATTGAGCGTCGCGCCACAAAGAATGCCCACGACCCGCCGCTGCGCATCGAGTTCGCATGGACGAATCGCCGCCGTCGCAACGTGCTCGCAGCAACGCCGATCGGCCGCGTGCGTCCGCCCGAGCCGGAATCGCTCGACGAGTTCGCCGTCGAACACTACTACGCCTACACCGCAACCCGCCGCGGCCCGGCGCTCGAGTACCTCGTCACGCACCCGCCCTGGCAAGTCGCGGCGACAGAAACCGCCGAATTCAACTGCGACGTCGCCGCCCAGTATGGCGCCAAGTACGCGGAGTTCTTACGCGGCGAACCAGCATCGGCCTTCTGGGCCACAGGATCGCCCGTGCGCGTCTACAGAGGCGCTAGGGTCTAGGCACTAGGCTCTAGGACAGACGAGGCTTCTCAACGGTCACGCAGCGAGCGGATCAACCCGCTTAGCACTTTCGAGGCCTCAATTGCGATTGCCAACGTCGCAGTGGCGTCTGTTGCCTTAAGGAAGCCAAGCCGCTGTGACAGCGACAGTTGGTACTCCACCTCTTGAATGGAACCAAACGCAATGTCAAGAAAGCGCAGGTAGTCGCTTTTAGTGTGGCGAGCGCAGCCCTCGACAATGTTCGAGGCCGATGAAACAGCAGCCCGCCGCAATTGAGAAGTAAGCCCGAACTGCTCCTCGCGTGGAAACGTGCGGGTCACTGCGTAGACCTTCAAGGCAAGCTGATCCGCTAGCTCAAACGCCCGCAGCTTGTGAAAATCGCGCATGCTCAGCCCCTTATGCCTAGAGCCTAGCGCCTATTCTCACTTCGTCGCAATCGTGCAGCTCATCCCAAGCCCGCGACAAAGAAGCCGCGCCAGCTTCACCGGCCCGCGATCGAGCACGGGCTCCAGCGCCTGCTTCACCACGCGCCCCCCGCCGCCGCACACCCACACGCGTTTCCGCGTCGTCGCCAGCGGCGTCGCCACACGGCGGAAGCCCGCGCGCTTGAGCAGTCGCGTCACCTCGGCCAGCCGATACTCTTTGAGATGCAGCCCCCGCGCCTCGGTCCGCCACGGGCAGAAGTCCCCCGTGACGTCGCTGGGGCGCATCAGCCAGTTCGGCGTGATAGTCACCAGCTGACCGCGCGGCGCCAGCAGCTTGTAAATCTGCGCCGCGTAGTCCGCCGCCTCATCGACCGCCACGTGCTCCAGCACGTCGTTCCAGTACACCAGCGTCGGCGCCCCCGGCAGGTCCTCGGCCGCGAGCTCCCGGAAGTCGCCCACCAGCAGTCCCTTCGCGTAACGCCCGCCCACCACGCGCACCGCGCGTTCGTGCATCGCGGACGACACCTCGATGCCGCCCACGTCGAATCCGTGATCGCGCACTTCTTTGAGCATCACGCCCGAGCCGTAGCCAATCTCGAACAGCCGCGGCTGGCCCTCGCCGCGCGCGACCTGCGTCTCGAGCAGCCGCAGCACGAGCTGCACGTATTTCTGGTTGAACCCCATCAGCAGCGGCGAGTCCAATTCGCTCGTCTCGCCCCGCCCGCGACCCTCGACGGCGGCCCGTTCGGCCAGCACCGTCGAAATGGTGTCGTACGCCTGCCCCACGATCAGTTGCCGCTCGGCCGACCCCGGTGGAAACGCGGTGATCGCGCGGGCGAATTTCTGCTCCTGCTCCCACTGCAGACGGTGCAGCTCGGCCCCCGACATGCCCGCAAGCACCGCGGTCTGGCCGTTGGCCAGCATGACCGCGCCGACGCCGGGCGTCGCGGCGTCGTCCGCCTGCTGCGGCTCATCGGTGGGTAGTGGGTAGATCGCGAGCATGAACGCAAGTGACGCGTGAACCTTTTCGGGGGGTGGAACCACCTCAAGACTAGTTCGCCCAGGGGCGTCTGCGCTCGCACTTTACGGCCGCTTCACCCGCCGGCGCCGCGAGGACCGGTCGTAACGTCCGCAACGATTGACGCACCCCGCCGCCGGTCCGTAGGATCGCTCACTGCCGCCGATTCCGCGTGTCCCATCAGTTTCGAAACCCCCGGCTTGCGCCGGGGGCTATCCCCATCGACCTTCAAGCTCCAGCCTTTCTCATGCTCCGACTCGCCGAAGCCGCCGACCTGCAGGCGATCAACGACATCTACAACCACTACGTCGCCACGTCGACCACGACGTACGACGACGCACCGACGACGCTTGAGGAGCGTCAGCAGGCGTTCGCCGTCCGCCCGCCCATTCACCCGCTCACCGTCGCCGTCCGCGATGGCGAGATCGTCGGCTACGGCTCGCTCCACACGTTCCGCGCCAAGCGCGGCTACCGCTTCGTCGTCGAGAACTCCGTGTACGTTCGCCCCGACCTGCAACGCCAGGGCATCGGCTCGGCGATTCTCGCGGACCTCATCGAGCGCGCCCGCACGCTCGGCCTGCACGCCATCGTCGCGGGGATCGACGCCGAGCAAGCGGCCAGCCTCGCCCTTCACGCCAAGCAGGGCTTCACCGAAGTCGGCCGAATGCCCCAAATCGGCCACAAGTTCGGCCGGTGGCTGGACGTGGTGTTCATGGAATTGCTCCTCACTTAATTCCAACGCTCTATCGGCTTGCGTCTTCGCGTCCCTGCCCGCTGCAGCCCCCTGCTCTTCCCAAGTACAATCAAGCTCCTTACCGTCCACCGCTCACTGCCTACGGCCCACTCATGCTCAACAAGTACAGCAGCCAAATCACGCAGCCCAAATCTCAAGGCGCAAGCCAAGCCATGCTCTACGGCACCGGCATGAGCGAAGCTGACATGAGCAAGCCGCAGGTCGGCATCGCCGCCATGTGGTACGACGGCAACACGTGCAACATGCACCTCGGCGAGCTCGCGACGCGCGTGAAGGAAGGCGTGACCGCCGCCGGCATGGTGGGCATGCGGTTCAACACCATCGGCGTGAGCGACGGCATCTCGATGGGCACCAGCGGCATGAGCTACTCGCTCCAGTCGCGCGACCTCATTGCCGACAGCATCGAAACCGTCATGCAGGCCCAGTGGTACGACGCCCTCGTCGCCCTCCCCGGCTGCGACAAGAACATGCCCGGCTGCGTCATCGCCATGGGCCGGCTCAACCGTCCCGCGATCATGGTCTACGGCGGCACGATCAAGCCGGGCTTTACGTCGTCTAACTCATCCGACCCCGAAAAGCGCGACATTGTCTCTGCCTTCCAGTGCTACGGCGAATTCCTCGCCGGCCGTATCACCGAGGACGAGCGCTCCGCGATCGTCCGTCACTCCTGTCCCGGCGCCGGCGCCTGCGGCGGCATGTACACCGCCAACACAATGGCCTGCGCGATCGAAGCCATGGGCATGTCGCTCCCCTACAGCAGCAGCATCCCCGCCGAGCATCCCGACAAACAGAAAGAATGCCGCGACGCCGCCGCCGCAATCCTCCACCTGCTCGAGCGCGACCTCAAGCCTCGCGACATCATGACCCGCGCGGCCTTCGAAAACGCCATGGTGCTCATCATGGCCGTCGGCGGAAGCACCAACGCCGTGCTCCACCTGCTCGCGATGGCCCGCGCAGTCGACGTGCCGCTCACGATCGACGACTTCCAATCGGCGAGCGACCGCATCCCCTATCTCGCCGATCTCAAGCCCAGCGGCAAATTCGTCCAAGAAGAACTCCACGAAGTCGGCGGCACGCCCGCCGTCATGAAGATGCTGCTCCAAGCCGGGCACATCGACGGCTCCTGCATGACCGTCACCGGCAAAACCATTGCCGAAAATCTCAAGCCGCTGCCCGGCCTCAAGCCCGGCCAGAAGATCGTGCACGCCCTCTACAAGCCGCTGAAAGCCACGGGCCACATCCGCATCATGCGCGGGAACCTGTGCCCCGACGGCGCCGTCGCGAAGATCACCGGCAAAGAGGGCCTCGTCTTCACCGGCACGGCCAACTGCTTCGACAGCGAAGAGGACATGCTGCACGCGCTGGAGCAGAAAAAGATCAACAAGCGCGACGTCGTCATCATCCGCTACGAAGGCCCCCAAGGCGGCCCCGGCATGCCCGAGATGCTCACCCCCACCAGCGCGATCATGGGCGCGGGCCTAGGATCGGACGTCGCCCTCATCACCGACGGCCGCTTCTCCGGCGGATCCCACGGCTTCATCGTCGGCCACGTCACCCCCGAAGCGCAATGCGGCGGCCCCATCGCGCTGGTAAAAACCGGCGACAAGATCACGCTCGACGCCGAGAAGAACCTCATCACGATCGACGTCACCGACGCGGAGCTCGCGAAG
>JANOIK010000768.1:0-4766 GCA_031407585.1 Planctomycetota bacterium
CGAGATCGTGAAACAACTCGAATCGCGGGGCTGGAGCGATTACCTGTAATTTATCCGTTTAGCCGCGACGCGAAGGTCCGCCGTAGCGGAGCGCGTTGCGGCGCGATTCGGTAGTTCGAGCGCTCCGCTGCGCCTGCGGACAGGCTTCGCGTCGCGGCTAAACATTTATAAACGACTCAACGCTGCACCTGTGCCCTCCACTCGCATCGCCGGCATCGACTACGGGACCGTACGCATCGGCATCGCGACGGCCGATCTGGCCGTCGGCATTGCGGGGCCGTACGAAACCTACACGCGGCGCAGCGAGCGGCTCGACGCGGAGTACTTTTGCCGACTCGCGACCGAGGAGCGCATCGACCGATTCGTCGTCGGCCTGCCGGTGCACACCAGCGGGCACGAGAGCCAGAAATCGACCGAGGCGCGCGCGTTCGGCGCGTGGCTCCACACGCTCACCGGCGTGCCCGTCGAGTATTTCGATGAGCGCTACACCAGTGCCGAAGCCGAGTCGCTGCTGCTCGAAGCGGGCCTCACCTCGAAGCGCCGCAAGGAACGCCTCGACCAGCTCGCGGCTCAGATCATGCTGACTGCGTATCTTGAATCCGGCGCCCGCGGGCAGGATTCGCTGGAATCAATTGATTGAAGATTTTTTTGCCGCGAATCACGCGAATCTGTGCGAATCCATTAGGAAGGTGGCCGAGATGCTTACTGATTCGCGAAAATTAGCGAGATTCGCGGCAACCTCCGTATTTGGTGAATGGTGACTTCCACTCGAATCATCTTTGGCTGTGGGTATTTGGGATACCGCGTCGCGAAGCTGTGGCGCGCGGCCGGCGATCACACGATTGCGTTCACGCGCAACGACGACCCGACTGCGGTGATGATCGAGGCTCGCGTGTTCACCGGCCAGGCAGACGTGACCAAGCCGGAGTCGCTCGCGGTCCTGGCGAATCTGCCGGCTCTTGGTGGCTCGGCGCCTGAGTCGCTGCTTTACTCGGTCGGGTTCGATCGCAAAGGCGAGGCGGACATTCAGGATGTTTACGCCGGTGGATTGCGAAACGTCCTTGCCGCGTCGCCGCCGAGCGTTTCCCGCGTCATCTATATCAGCACCACCGGCGTCTACGGGCCGCACGCGGGCGAGTGGGTCGACGAGCTGACGCCGCCGGATCCCCAGCGCGACGGCGGGCGGGCGTCGCTCGCGGCGGAGCGGGTGCTTGCGGGGCATCCGCTGGGGCGCCGCAGCGTCGTGTTGCGATTGGCCGGCCTCTACGGGCCCGGGCGCGTGCCGCATCTGGACAAGCTGCGCGCCGGCGAGCCGCTGCCGGTGCCGCGGGACGGGTGGCTCAACCTTATCCACGTCGACGACGCGGCACACATCGTGGTTGCAGCGGACGCGTGGCTCGCCAATCAACCGCCGGCCGAAGGGCCGCATGTGTTCTGCGTGAGCGACGGCGCCCCGGTTCGCCGCGAGGACTACTATGCCGAGGTCGCCCGCGTCCTCGCCACTCCGCCACCGCGGTTTGCGCCACCGCCGGCCGATTCCCCCGCCGCGGCCCGCGCGGCGGTCAGCCGGCGCGTGTCCAACAAGCATATGGTCCAAACGCTGGGCGTGACGCTGGACTTTCCCACCTACCGCGAAGGCCTGGCGAGCATTCTGCGAGCCGAGTAGGCGTTTTTCGGCCCGTTGCAGGCGCCGGCCCTCTGGCTTTAGAATCCCACTGGCTAACGCCTTCCGCGCGCCGCGTGCGTAATGCCGCATCAGCCCCGCCACCTCCGATCCAGCCACGGCACGATGCTTTCCCGGACCCCGCTGTTTCCGAACGTTATCGAGCTCAACCACCAGGCCCGCCGCCGCCTGAGTTGCGCCGTCTACCTGATTTACGACGACGCCGAGTGGACGCTCATCGACATTGGCTACGAAGACGCCGTGGACGATTGCGTGGAGCTCATCCGGCAGCTCGACTTCCCATTCAGCAAGTGCAAGACGCTGCTCGCCTCGCATGCGGACGTCGACCACGTGCAGGGCTTCGCCAAGGCGAAGCAGTTGTTCAAGACCACGATCACGGCCCACCCCTCGGCGGCCGATTTGCTGGAAGCGGGCGACACGTTCGCCACGTTCGCGAAGATCGAGGCCCAGGGCATCGACATGCCTATGCCGCAGGTCACGGTCGAGCATCGCGTGAACAACGGCGACGTCATCAAGATCGGCAAGCTCGACCTGGAGGTGTGGCACACGCCGGGGCATACCGAGGGGCAACTCAGCTTCCGGCTGGGCGACCTGCTGTTCTCCGGCGACAACCTGTTTCGCGACGGCTGCGTGGGGGTGATCGACGCCCACCACGGCAGCAGCATCCCGGCGTTCATCAAGAGCCTGACGCGCATCCGGCGGAGCGACGTGAAATGGCTGCTCCCTAGCCACGGGCCCGTGTTCCGCAAGGATGATGCGCTGATCGACCGCACGCTCGCCCGACTGGAAACCTACCTGCACATGGCCGACTTCGGCACGTGTGCGATCGACTGGCCGTTGATGGACGCCTGGGAGCAGGAACTGGTTGAAGGCCGTTCGCCGAAGTAGGGTGGGGGGATGGAGATTTTTCCCGTCCCGCGGAACGCCGTTGTCTTGCGATGGTCGCTGCTGGCGGCGCTGTGCTGCGCGGCGACGTTCGCGCGCGGGGAGCTTGCCGCCAAACAGGTCGCGATCATCGCGGCGGCCGGCAACGCCGAGAGCGAGCAGCTGGCCGAGTACTACGCCAACGCCCGGGCGATTCCGGTCACGAGCATCATCCGGCTCGAACTGCCCGCGGGCGACGAGTGCCCGCGCGAGGCGTGGGAGCAAACCGTGCGGCCCGCGATCCGCGCGTGGCTTGCGGAAAACGACCCCGAGCACGAGCTGCGATGCCTGGTAACCGTGTGGGGCGTGCCGCTGAAGATTGGTCCGCAGAAACCGACGCCGGGGCAGATCGCTTATCAGGAGTTCCTTGCGGGCGAGCGGGGGCAGCGGCTCGACTTGCTCGGCGACGCGGTGCGCGAGTTCGAGTCCCTGGCGCCGGCCGGCGAGATTTCGACCAGCGTCGTGGGCGGCGGAGCTGCCGCAGCAACGCCCCAGGCGGGTGGCGCGACGGGCGATGCTGAGGCGACGGCGGGCCCGGCGGACGAGGTGAAGCAACTCGAGCGGGCGCTCGAGTTGGCCCTCAAAGCGGCGCAGGGTCGCGTGGCGGAGCTGCCCGCGGGCCCTGCGCGCCAATCCGCTCAGCAGCGGATGCAGCAGCTCGTCGCCTCGGCCGGCGGCGCCAACGTGATCGTTCGCAACATCCAGCAGCAGCTGGGCGGCCAGCTCGCGCCCAATGCCACGCTCGTTGGCGAGCTCCAGCGCCTGCGCGGCGCCGGCTCCGCTTGGGTCGAATCGCGAGAAATCCTCGAGCGGCAGCCGCCCAGCATCACGCGCGACGCGGCCCTGCTGGGCATCATCGAGCGCCTTGGCGGCCAACTCGCCGCGATCCCCTGGCTCGACGCGCAGCTCGAAATCGTCGCCAAGAACGAATCGGCCGCGAGCTTCGACAGCGAGCTGGCCCTTGTCCTCTGGCCCGAGGATTACGAGCGACTGCGGTGGCAGCCGAACTACCTCAACCGCCTCTACGACCACTCCGACCTCCGCCGGGCGTTTCCCACGCTGATGACGGCCCGGCTCGACGGCCCGACGCCCGCCGTGGCGCGCGGGCTGGTCGACGCGGCGATTGAGGTCGAGCGCGACGGCCTGCAGGGCAAGGCGTACTTCGACGCCCGCGGCCTCGGCGACGTCCCCGGCGAAACCGCCTCCCTCGATCGGGCCATCCTGGCGGCGGGTGCCGAGATCGAAGCGCTGACGACCGTCGAGGCGGTGGTGAACCAGGAACCAGCTCTGTTCGCCACCGCCGGCGGCGGCGCAGGTCAAGTCGCGTGCCCCGACGCGGCGCTGTACTGCGGCTGGTACAGCCTCGGCAAGTATGTGGACGCCTTCGCGTGGAACCGCGGCGCCGTGGCCTACCACGTGGCCAGCGACGAGGCGAGCGGCCTGCACGACGCGGCGTCCCAACGGTGGTGCAAGCGGCTGCTCGAACGGGGCGTCGCGGCGACGATCGGCGCCGTCGCGGAGCCGTACTTCGCGGCGTACCCGCGGCCCAACGAGTTTTTTGGCCTGCTCCTGCCCGGCGACCGCACACTCGCGGAGTGCTACTGGCAGTCGCTGCCGAGCGTGAGCTGGACGATGATGCTGCTGGGCGATCCGCTGTACCGGCCGTACAAGAACGTGCGCGTCCAGCGCGAGGGCGCCGCGTTCCGCGAGGCGGGGCGGTAAAGCGGACATTTGGCGAAATTTTTTCTTGGCGGACACAATCGGCCCGTCGTAGGCCTGACGTCGGGCGGGCGAGCCTGGAATTCCCGCGGGTTCTGGCGTGGGGCGTCGGTTGGCGGCCGATTTTTGGTGTCCCATGGGGCCCTCTTTCTGTCCGCTTGGGGGGTTATTGTGTCCGCTTTGTTGGTCTAAGTGTCCGCTTGGCGGCGCATTCTGTCCGCTTCGTGGGACAACTGGCGCGGCGCGTTTGCGCGTAGGTTCCTCCCGGGGTTTTTATACGTCTGTATATTAGCGTATTGAGTGGCCCATTTCTAGTAGCGCGAGTTAATTTCGTCGACTTTTTCGCGGCGCGAGAAGAGAACCGCCAAGGACGCCAGGGACGCCAAGGTCCGAGGGGACGCCTAGCAGCCCGCATGCGCACCCACGTTATGGGCTCAAC
>JANOIK010000779.1:0-1725 GCA_031407585.1 Planctomycetota bacterium
CTGGCCCACAGTCCCTTGCGCCCCGCTGGACGATAGGGCAGGGCAGGGGAAGGGATGAACCGCCAAGGACGCCAAGTACGCCAAGGGGGGGAGGGGATAGGGATCAAGGAACGGGCGGGCAGTGATTGCACGAGTTCAGCCGCACTTGTTTGCCCAATCCCGATTCTTTGCGACGAAAGAACAAAGCATTTCCTCCCACTTATCCCACTCTCATCCCCTCTTCCTTGGCGTACTTGGCGTACTTGGCGGTTCCTCCCCCTCCGGCGGCTGTTAGACTGGGTGGATGCAATCCGCCTGGCAGCCACAGTTTGTTTTCGCCGCGTGTCAGCACGGCGCCGAGGCCGCGCTCAAGCGCGAGCTCGCCGTGCGCGCTCCCGAGCTGCGGCCCGCGTTCTCGCGCCCGGGGTTCGTCACGTTCAAGCTCCCCGCCCCGTGCGAAACGCCGGAGACGTTCACGCTCCCCTCGTCCTTCGCGCGCACCTTCGGCTTCTCCCTCGGCTCGGTAAAAGGCGACCACCTGCGCGACCTCGCGAGCCAGGCGTGGACGCTCCCCGAAGTCACGGCCGCAAACACTGCTTGCAGCTTCGCGTCCCTCCAAGTCTGGCAGCGCGACTCCACCACCCCCGGCGACCGCGACTTCGAACCCGGCCGCACGCCGCTCGCCGACGAAGCGGAGCTCACCCTCCGCGAGCTCTCGCCGATCGAAGCGCTCCGCGACCCCGCGCTCGTCGGCCGCGTGAGCCCGCGCAATCGCTGGGTGCTCGACGTCGCCCTGGTCGAGCCCGGCCAGTGGTTCCTCGGTTGCCATCGCACGACGAGCCGCACCGCATGCTGGCCCGGCGGCGTGCCGGACATGGAACTGCCCGAGCATGCCGTCTCGCGCGCGTATCTGAAAATGGCCGAGGCCCTCGCGTGGTCCGGCCTGCCGATGTCGAGTGGCGAGCACGTCGTCGAACTCGGTTGCGCCCCCGGCGGCGCCTCGCAGGCGCTGCTCGACGCGGGGCTGTTGGTCACGGGAGTCGACCCCGCAGAAGTGGCGCCCGAAGTCGCGGCCAACCCGCGCTTCAATCACGTGCGTCACCGCACGGGCCAGGCGCCCAAACGCCTGTTCCGCGGCGCCCACTGGCTGGCGGCCGATATGAACGTCGCCCCCAAATACACGCTCGACGCGGTCGAGAGCATCGTGAAGCACAAGGACGCGACCTACCGCGGACTAATCCTCACGCTGAAGCTTCCCGAGTGGTCGCTCGTCGACGACCTGCCCGCGTGCGTCGAGCGCGTGAAGAGCTGGGGTTACAAGGACGTGCGGCTCCGCCAGCTAGCGTTCAATCGGCAAGAGATCTGCCTCGCCGCCCTCCGCAGCCGCGCCCAGCGGCGCATCGTTCGCGCCCCGGTGCAAACCGCCCGCCGCGATCATCCGCACGCTAGCGTGCCGACGCCGCACGTCGAAGCGCCGCAGGAATAGGAAAACGTCCTTCCCGGTCCCCTCCGCTTGAGGGGGAGGGCTAGGGAGGGGTGATGCGGCGGGTACACGCGATGCCTGCGCATGTAGGCCACGCATGCGCCGCTTCGACCCCCCTCCCCAGCCCTCCCCGCCGAGGGGAGGGAGCCGGATGAATTCAAGGCAGGCCTTCACAGCGCCGCAGTCGTCGCGCGATAGCACTTGACGCCCGCTTGTGGCGTTTGGTACTTACTCCGCCGCAATTAGGCGGACTTTGGCTCAAG
>JANOIK010000804.1:0-4647 GCA_031407585.1 Planctomycetota bacterium
CTCAACGGCCCGCTCGGCGCCATGCGGCTCGCGGCCACGGTCTTCGACCCCGCCAGCGGCCGCACCATGGCCGTGCACACTGACCAGCCAGGCATGCAGCTTTACACCGCGAACTACGTGTGGGGCCAAACGTGCAAGGCGGGCCAGGTTTACCGCAAGCACGGTTCGCTGTGCCTGGAGACGCAGCACTTCCCCGACTCGCCCAACAAACCGCAGTTCCCCTCGACGGTGCTCCGCCCCGGCGAGACCTATAACTACACCTGCGTGTACGAGTTCACCGCGGAGCCCATTTAGGCGCGGGGCTCGCCCAGCGCAGCCTCGCGGAAACACCGGCCGCAAGCGGCGGGGCTAAATCACTCAAACCGGATATCAAGAATCTTGAACTTATTGAGCCCCGCGGGAACCTGCACTTCCGCGGTCTCGCCAATTTTTTTACCGATGAGACCCTGAGCCAGCGGGCTCGTGACGTTGATCTTGCCCGCGTCGTAGTCCTCTTCGCCGGCGCCGACGAGCGTGAACTCCTCGGTGTCGCCGAATTCCAAATCCTTCACCTTCACCGTGGCGCCGAACACAACCTGGTCCTTCGGCATGGTCGCCGGGTCGACGATCTCGGCCCCGGCGAGCTTGCTCTTAATCTGGTTGATCTTGGCCTGCAGCATCCCCTGGCTTTCGCGGGCGCCGTGGTACTCCGCGTTTTCGCGCAGATCGCCCTCGGCCCGCGCTTCGGCGATGCGTTTCTCGATCTCCGGCATCCGCTCGTTTTCAAGCTCGTACAGCTCGGCTTTGATCTTCTCGTAGCCGGCGCGCGTCATCGGAATGCGATCAGGCATCATTTCCTCGAACCAAGGCGGGCGAGTGACTCTCGCCAAAGTGTTGCCAAAATTGTTAATCGCGGCGCACGCCGTGTAAAGAGCGGGCGTCTAGGAGCGACCGGGAAAGACGGGGCTCCCTCAGCTCGCCGCCCGGTAGAGAAGCCGGCCGCAGGATGTGCAGAAGACGGGCTTCGACAGCATGAGGTAGTTCTGTTGGTTGAGCGTAGCCGACCGGCCGCAGCCCTCGCAGGTGCCGTCGATCATGCGCGCCATGCCATCGGCGCCCTTGGCGCGGATCACGCGGTCGTAGTCCGCACGGAAGTCGGCTGGCAGCGCCTTCTCGGCGGCGACGAGGTCCGCCTCGAGCCGTTTGATGTCGCCGATGACCGACTCGGTTTCTTGCGTGACGGCATCGCGGCAGCGCGTCAGCTCGTTCTTGCCCGCAGCAACCCGCGTCTTCACTTCCGCAACCGCCGCCTCGAGGAGGTCGACCTTCTCCATCGACTCCAGAATCTCGTCCTGCAGCACGCTGCCCGCCATCGCGGCCGCGGCGATCTGCTCCTTCATCGTCTGGAACTCCTTGTTGGAGTTGCAGGCGTTGAGCTTCACCTTCCACTCGTCCATGCGAGTTTCGCTCACCTTCAGGTCGAGCTGCTTGCGATCGCCGATCATCTTGGCCTGCTTGACGGTCTCCTGCGCGGCCGCGAGCTCGGCCTCCAGCTTGGCGACGTTCGACTCACGGGCGCGAATCTGCATCGGCCCGCGTTCGTGGCGCTCGCGCAAATCGCCGAGCTGGCGATGAATGCGGTGGAGCAGTTCAAGCGTTTCGGCGGTCACCGCCATGGCAAACTCACAGGCGAAGGGACAAGAAGCGGCGTAGCCGTCATTCGGGCAATTCCTCCCTATTGTAGCGGGGATTCAGCCGCGCGATAGCGGGCGCGCGCATGCGGCCTGTGCGCAAAAAAAGGCGCCGCGACACAAAGTGCCGCGGCGCCCGCTAGATTTCACGCATTGCTACGAGCGGTCCGCCTCAGGCCGCGGCGCGGCACTCCAGCGGCTGCTCGTCCCACACTTCCTCCAGCGGAATCTGCGGGCTGTCCGCCACGTACTCGGAAAGCTCGCAGCTGCGCACGGGATTCTGCAGCTTGGCGACCGCTTTGGCCTCGATCTGCCGCACGCGCTCGCGGGTGACCTTGAAGATGCGTCCTACTTCTTCGAGCGTGTAGCAGTAGCCGTCGGTCAGGCCGTATCGCAGGCGGATGATCTCCCGCTCGCGATAGGTGAGCGTCTTGAGCAGCTCGTCGATCTTCTCGCGCAGCAGGCTGTTGTTGGCCAGCTTGAGCGGGTTCTCGGTGTGGGAGTCCTCGACAAACTCGCCGAAGCTGCAGTCGTCGCCCTCGCCGATGGGCCGATCGAGGCTCACCGGCGTGCGGCCGATGTCGAGTACGTGCAGGCTCTCCTCGAGGCTGATGCCGGCGGCCAGCGCGGTCTCCTCGTGCGTCGGCTGGCGTCGCAGTTCGTGTTGCAGACGTTTCGCGGTCTGTTGCAGCTTCGACAGCACGTCGATCATGTGCACCGGAATGCGGATCGTGCGGGCCTGGTCGGCGATCGCGCGAGTGATCGCCTGGCGAATCCACCACGTGGCGTACGTGCTGAACTTGAAGCCGCGGCGATACTCGTACTTGTCGACCGCCCGCATGAGGCCCGTGTTGCCTTCCTGAATCAGGTCGAGAAAGCTCATGCCGCGGTTGCGGTACTTCTTGGCGATCGACACAACGAGGCGGAGGTTGCCGCTGGAGAGGTCGCGCTTCACGCGCTCGAACTCGGTGAGCTGCTCGCGGAGTAGGACGCAGCGCTCACGCAGGCTGCGCGGCGTCTCGAGCGTTTGCAGCATGAGAGCCTTCAGCTCGTTACGCACTGGGGCAATGCGCACGGGCGATGCGCCTTCGGCCCGCAGCGTCTTGAGCTGCGACTGCAGGCGATCCATGCGGCGGGACAGGTCTTCGAGCTGCCGCATGCACGGCAGCACGCGGCGGGTGCGCAGGCTCAGCTCTTCGACCAGCACCAGCATCTTGCGGCGCCGGCGAATGTAGCGCTGGCGGGCCGCGGCCTTCGCCTCGGCGTCGACGCTGCGGTTGGCGAGCAGTGCGAAGTCGCGCCGCTGAGCTTGCATCAGGCCCCGCAGCGTCGGCAAGCTCTGCGGAAGACGGGCCGAGACCTGCGGCTTGGTGAGCCGCTCGGTCAGTGACACTTTGATGGTGCGGTCGAACGGCAAATCGCCCGTTTGAACGCGCTCCAGAATCCCGACGGTGCTTTCCAGCGCGACGAACGACCGCAGGATGTTGCGGCGGAACCGCTTACGGGTGATCTCGATCTTCTTGGCCAACGAGATTTCCTCGTCGCGCGTGAGCAGCGGAATGCGGCACATCTGCGACAGATACATGCGGATCGGATCGTCGGTGAGCTTCGGCAGGTCGTTGGGGAGCATCGACGCGGCGTCCACCACCTCGGCGTCGACCGCGGCGGCGCGGCGTACGGCGGCGGGGCTTTCGACCAACTTCACTTGAAGGCCGTCGAGCAGGTCGAGCAGCGCGTCGACGTGACACGAATCGGTGGCCTCATCTGGCAGAAAGCAGTTCACCTGGTCGTAGGTGAGATGACCTTGGGTTTGGGCCAGGGCGACGATGTCTGAGAGCGGGGTACGGACGCGGGTCATGACAAACTCCTCCAGCACTTCCTGTGCTAATGGAAAGTTTGGCGGAGCGCGGTTCGCGAAAATCGCCGTGCGGGTGAACGGCGGCGACCGTGCGACGCAGGGGACTACCGCCCTGCGCTCGGTCGCCACTGGCGACCGTGCTCGGTTGCTCCCATCCCTTCTAGGGAGGGGGATTTCGTGAAACACACTCCGTGTCGAACTAGCCTTGGCGAGACACCTCACCCATCCGTGGGTGGGGAACCTGTCTGCCGGCGTTTCAAATCGTCGAACAGGGCCGCCAGGGCGCGGTCCTCCTGCTCGGGGTCGAGTTGATTCTGTTTGAGTTGGGCCACGGTCGCGCGGTGGCCGGCGTCCTGCCGGCGGCGACTCAAGTGGGCGAGCAGATCCTTGACGCGTTGCCGCGGATCGCTGTCTGATTTGCGCTGGCCCTGCTCGTCGCAGTCGACGAGCAGGTTCTTGGCGTGTTCGTCGTCCACGGCGTTCATCAGCCGGGCGAACGTGGGCGTCTCGCCGATGTGGTTCAGCTCCAGGACGTGCGTGAACAACGTCCGGGCGGTGGGCGAGTCGAGATGCTCTTCGCCGACGTGGTCGAGGATGGCGGAGAGCAAATCGGGATGGTGCAGAATGATTTCGATCAGCTCGCGATCCCAGGCGGAGGCGGGCGCGGCGGGCTTGGTGAGGTCAGCGGCCGGCGCCGTTCGACGCGAGCCGCGGACTGCGCTGTTCGTTGCCTGGCGGAGCGATTTGAGCCGCGTTCGCAGCGAGTCCTCGCCGATGCCGAACTGACGCGAGACGCGGACAAGCACATGTTGCTCGCGAAGCAGCGATGCACTGGACGCCGTCGACGCGGGCAGCGCGCGAGCGAGCGTTGCGAGAATCGCTTCGACCGCTTGGGACGAGCGATGAGCGTCGGCGCCTGGAACCAATCCGTTGGTCACGGCAAGTATCTTGTGTTGGAGGGCATCGACCGACTGCGTGAGCAGTTGTCGAAATGTGTCGCTTCCTTGCGAGCGAATAACATCACACGGATCGGCCCCCGTGGGCAAGGTCAGAATCTTCAGATCGATTTCGTGCGCGACGAACAGTGCTAGCAAGTTGTCGAGGATGCCCATCGTGCGG
>JANOIK010000810.1:0-2456 GCA_031407585.1 Planctomycetota bacterium
GCCTCGCATCGAACTGGAAGTCGTTGGGATGGGCGGCGACGTCGCGCAGCAGCTCGCGCATCTCCGTGTCCATGCGCTTCGCCGCGCCCGGCGATTGCCGTGCGTCGGGGTCTTTCAGAGTTTGCTGGTAGGCGTCGGCAAGTTGAAACGCGATTTCCAACCACTCAGCTTGCTCGCGCTCGGCGCCCTCGGAGTCGGCCAGGAACGTCTTGCAAACGCGAATGGCCTCCTCCCGTTTCTTGAGTGCGATGAGACACTCGGCGTCGTAGCGGCACGCCCGCGCCGCGAGCTTGCGACGCTCCGGAGAGAGGTCCGCTCGCACGATCATCACATCCTCGAAGCAGCCCTGCGCCTTGGCGAACTCGCCCTGCTGGAGAGCGCATCGGCCCTGGTAGAGGCGGCTCGTGGCCCATGCCATCGACGACTTGTCGTACGTTTCGACCAGTTCGGCAAACTTTTCCCAGGCTTCGTCGAGCGCGCCGGTGTGATCGTCCGATCCGTCGTCGAACGCGCTCGCGCGATGGAAGGCGATAAGGGCCAAGAGGAATCGCGCCTCGGATTGCCGTCCGAGGAGCCTTTCTCGCTGTGCCTTAAGTTCGGGGTCGGCCAGCGCAACCACAGGCTTAGGGAGTGCCGCGAGTTGTTCGGTGCAGGCGTCGAGCAATTGCTCAGCGAGCTCTGCGGCGCGGTCAAAGCTGGCGAGAGCGGTTTTTTGCGTCTGACCGGACGCCGGATCGGCCCCGCGGTCGGCGCCGTCCAGTGTTTTCAGTCCGAGCTCCGCGTAGAGGCTCGCGGATTGGCGAAGCGCGTCGAGCGCTTCGGGGGAATCGGGATCACCGGCGGCGAACTCGGCAAAGCTTTCGGCGGCGCGCGTCAGCAGGTCAGTGCGCTCCTCGGGAACTCGCGAAGCACGGCCCGCCGCGGCCAAGCTGCTCGCGCGTTCGAGCGGCAGTTGGCTCAAGAATTCTGGCGTGATGAGCGGCGAAGTTTCGACCCAGTCCACGTACGCCGCGGCAGTGTCGTTCCAGCCCGCTTCGCGAAGGGCCGCCAAGAACTCCGCGTTGGAGTCGGCCGCATAGAGCCGGGCGCTGACCAACGGCAACGACGCGAGCACCAGCGCCAGCGCACGGCGAACGCAGCGCGTTGTCGGTAGGCGGCGGCGAGCGTGGTCGGTAACTGACATCGGTCGAGCGAGCAACGCCGCCGTTTTCGGGTAGCGCGGATAGGTCCAGTGTGCTAACCGGGAAACGCCTCGCCCGGGGGAAATGGCCCAGCGATGCGTGGAGAAGCTGCCCGCGCGCGGACGCTCCGACGCCCCGCGGCACGGTCGTTCCCTCGCAAACTGCAATCTCTGTTCCCGCCTTTTATCTTAACGGGTTGCCGCGCGGGTACAAACCTTTGGCGGCTTTTGCCCCGTGGGCGAACGAGCCTAGTGGGCCGAAAGGTCGCCTTGCGACGCGTGTGCCGATTATCGCGGTTCAAGGCGGTGCGGACGCCAATCCAATTGGCACGAGGGCGGCAAAGCCGGTACGATGCAAGTCTCGGCGGCGTCTGCCGTTCGAATGGAGCATCTCGAGGCAACGTGCTGTGTGCCGCGCGAACTCGCGCACCCGGATGACGCGGGCATGAGCTTGATTACCAGCGGCGTGAAATCGCCCGTCTCGCCGGCGACTGTCAAGCATCCGCTCGCCTGGTACATGCCGCGCTTCTGGCATGGGATGCGATTCTCCACGTGGTTGCGCGAGCTCATCCGCAACCGCTTCGCCGTTTCGCCAAGCCGCGTGCCCATGGCGTGCGCCGTCACCTGCTTCACGCTGGGCAACTCGGCCCTGGCCGCCATGGAGCGGCTGGTTTATGGCCGCCGCATCGACGCCGCCGAACTCGCCGAGCCGCCGCTGTTCATTCTGGGACACTGGCGCGCGGGGACGACATTTCTCCACGAGCTCATGATTCGCGATCCGGCGCACGGGTTTGCCACCAGCTACCAGTGCTTCATGCCGCACCACTTCGTGCTCTCGGAGCGTTTCATCAAGCCGTGGATCGGTGCCTTCATGCCCCAGCGGCGGCCGATGGACAATATGCCGGCCGGGTGGGATCGGCCGATGGAGGACGAGTTCGCCCTGGCCAACTTGGGTCAGCCCTCGCCGTACCTGTCGATGATGTTCCCCAACCGCGGCGAGCAATATCCCGAGGCGCTCACGCTGCGCGAGCTGTCCGCAGCCAAACGCGAGGCGTGGAAGCACGCGCTGCGGCAGTTCCTCAAGTGCGTGTCGCTCGAGGATCCGCGGCGCATTGTCATCAAGAGTCCAGCCCATACGGCACGGGTGCGCTCGCTGCTGGAGTTGTTTCCCGACGCCAAGTTCATCCACATCGCCCGCAATCCGCACACGCTCTATTCGTCGACGCTCAACCTGTGGCGAGCCCTTAATTCTGAAGAAGGCCTGCAGATCGTGCGG
>JANOIK010000815.1:0-3149 GCA_031407585.1 Planctomycetota bacterium
GCCGCCACTTTCCGTCTACTCGCCATCACGCACCAGGAGCCGCGTCATGCCCAGCGTTCGCATTCTCGTCGGGACCAAGAAAGGCGCCTTTGTCCTCACTTCCGACGAAGGACGCAAGAAATGGACCGTCGCCGGCCCCCACTTCGCGGGGTGGGAGATTTACCATCTCAAAGGCTCGCCGGTGGATCCCGACCGCATCTACTGCTCGCAGTCCAGCGGCTGGTTCGGGCAGATCATCCAACGGTCCGACGACGGAGGCCTCACGTGGCATCAACCGGGAACGCCCATCGGCGCGCCGGCGACGACGCCCGAGGGCTTTCCGATGGGGGAGAGCAATAAGTTTGCCTACGACACCTCCCCCGAAACCGGACGCCCGCTCACCACGCACCAGTGGTACGACGGCACGCAGCACCCGTGGGAGTTCAAGCGCGTGTGGCACCTCGAACCATCGCTCACCGACTCGAATCTCGTGTACGCGGGCGTCGAGGACGCGGCGTTGTTCCGTTCGACCGACGGCGGCCAGAACTGGCACGAGTTGGCCTCGCTGCGATCCGCGCGCGGCGACCAGTGGGCGCCCGGCGCCGGCGGCCTCGGACTGCACACGATCGTGCTCGACCCCTCGAACCCCAACCGCATGTACGTCGCCATCTGCTCGGCCGGCGCCTTCCGCACGGACGACGCCGGCCAGTCGTGGAAGCCCATCAACCAGGGCCTCCGCTCGCAGTACATCCCCGACCCCAACGCCGAGATCGGCCACTGCGTCCACCGCATCGCGATGCACCCCAAACGCCCGGGCGTGCTCTTCATGCAAAAGCACTGGGACGTCCTGCGCACCGACAACGAGGGTAACCAGTGGACCGAAATCAGCGGCAACCTGCCCAGCGACTTCGGCTTCCCTATCGACATCCACGCCCACGAGCCCGACACGGTGTACGTCGTGCCGATCAAGAGCGACTCCGAGCATTACCCGCCCGAAGGCAAGCTGCGCGTCTATCGCACGCGCAAGGGCAACGAAGAGTGGGAGCCGCTGACCAAGGGCCTGCCGCAGGAGAATTGTTACGTCAACGTGCTGCGCGACGCGATGAGCGTCGACACGTGCGACGACTGCGGAGTGTACTTCGGCACGACGGGAGGGCAGGTTTACGGCTCGCGCGATGGGGGAGAATCGTGGGAAGCGATCGTGCGCGATTTGCCGGGGGTGTTGTCGGTTGAAGCGCAGACGCTGAGATAAGGCCGGGGATATTACAATTCGAGTAAGAGTACGAGTAAGAGTAGGATCGGAAGGGTAGTGAGGGTGCGCGCGGAGATCGTTAACTCTGACATAGATGGACCCGCTATGAATTCACCACGCGAGACCTGGTTCGATCATGAAAAACTTGAGGTCTACCGGGAGGCCATTGCATTTTCGGCATGGCTTTCTGAACTCATCAGCGAGCAAGCTCGCCTGGGCGACATCAAGGATCAATTGGATCGAGCTTCAAACTCGATCGTGCTGAATATTGCCGAAGGCAACGGCAAGTATTCTCAAAAGGATCGCTGCCGATTTCTAGATACGGCCAGTGCTTCGGCACTTGAATGCGCTGCTGGATTGGACATCCTCGTCGCGAAAAACAAGCTCTCGATGGCGGACATCCGTGCCGGCAAAGAGTCGCTGCAGAGAATCGTCCGTATGCTCATGGGGCTCCTCAAACGCAGCGCGACCCGCACCTACGCCACGCCCGCAGAATCAAAGCCCACCGATTAGATCCCGTCTCCCTTCCGAAATCCTACTCATACTCTTACTCCTACTCCTACTCGAATTGGTCCCCTCCCCTCCGATGATCCGCGTCACTCTTCCTTTCCACCTCCGAAACCTCGCCGGCGTCGACCACGAAGTCGCTCTCGAGGTTCCCGCGCCCGTGACGCAACGCGCGATTCTCGACGCGCTCGAGTCGCGCTACCCTCAACTCCGCGGCACGATCCGCGATCACGTCACGCTCGCCCGCCGGCCGTTTCTGCGGTTCTATGTCTGTAACGAGGATGCTTCGCTCGCCTCGCCCGACGTTGAGCTGCCCGCCGCCATCGCCAGCGGCGCCGAGCCGTTCATGATCGTGGGCTCGATCGCTGGCGGGTGACGAGGCTCCAGGAGACGCCAGAGGCGCCAGGAGTCAAACCCGACTCAGCACTCCCGTTCGCGCTTCCATGCACCGCGCATGCCCGCCAGGACCATGAGCCCCAAGAGCAGCAAAGTTCCGGCGGCGGCCTCGGGAACGACAGCCCCCGGCACTGTCGGCAAGGACTGGCCGTAGAAGTTCCGCCAAATGCTGAGATACGCGGCGTCGCTGTTCACCGCGGCGACCGGAGGCACGCCGTTGACCGGCGGACCCACGGGCTCGACGCCGTACACGCCCGCACCGCGATAAGGCCGCATGTCCCAGGGTTTCGTGGGATTGCCCACCGACCGCTGCCACGTCAGCACGTCGTCGCCGTCCACCACGCCGCTGGCGTCATAGTCGCCCCACAACGGCGCCGTCAGCGGGTCGCTGATGCCGTAGAGACGTGCAGTTTGAGCACACGATTTCGTTAGTCCCGCGAAAAGCCAGCCAAGGCCAGAAAACGCATCACCAAGTTGTCCGTTTAACGCTGAGCTGTTCCAATTATTGCAACTGTTCCCGGCCCAATTTCCGAAGGCGGTTGATCCAGTCCAGACATCCGGATCGAATAGAATGTATTCCGCATACTCGTTGTAGTCGACGGGATTCTCCAGCGCGCCGTCCATCAAGTCCATCTTGCCGGTGGCGAGTCGCATGCCATGAGTATTGTAAACTGGCCCGTTAACCACGATTCTAGTGTTGAGGTTATTCCCGTTCTGCGACAACAGCGCGTGGTACCACAGGCTCATCCCGTTCCAGTTTTCCACCCCGGGCAACTGGGCATTGTTCGCCGACCACGTCACGTTCCAATCAGCGCCCGCGATGTTGCCGAATTCACCTGGCACGGGCGGGAACGACTGATTCGGCGTGATCTCGTAAAAAAAGCTCGTGGCGAACAGCACGTGATACGTTGACCCCGGCGCCGGGAGATCCGCGCGTGCCGTCGCGCCGCCGACGATGAACGCCGCCAACAAAGCAAGTCGCAGCTGCGAAGTCACGATGCCGCTCCTCTGATTT